>JAJTCL010000051.1 GCA_021323255.1 Propionibacteriaceae bacterium
GGACCGCGTTCAGCGCAGTCTGTCGCTGTCGCTGCACGATGCCGGCGAGGTATGTCCCATAGCCGGACTTCAGCAATCCGTTGGCCCGCTGCTCCAGTTCCTCATCGGTCAGAAACCCCAGCCGCCACGCCGCCTCCTCCGGCGCACCGACCTTGAGGCCCTGCCGCGCCTCGATGGTGCGCACGAAGTTGCTGGCGTCGTTCATCGAGTCGAAGGTCCCGGTGTCAAGCCAGGCGGTGCCACGTGGGAGCACACCCACGTGGAGCTTTCCACCCTCCAGGTAGTGCCGGTTCACATCGGTTATCTCGTACTCGCCGCGAGCCGATGGCTGGAGTTGGGCGGCAATGTCAATTACATCGTTGTCGTAGAAGTAGAGGCCGGGAACGGCGTAGTTCGACTTGGGGTAAGCGGGCTTCTCCTCCAGTGAGATGGCCCGGCCCTCGGCGTCGAATTCGATAACGCCGTACGCCCGAGGCTCGGCTACCCAGTAGGCGAAGACAGCCCCACCGTCGACGTCGGTGAATCGTCGCAGTTGAGTACCCAAGCCGGGTCCGTAGAAGATGTTGTCTCCCAGCACGAGGGCCACCTTCTCAGAACCGATGAAGTCGGCGCCGATGACAAAAGCTTGGGCAAGCCCGTCCGGCGATGGCTGCTGGGCATAGCTGATCGAGATGCCGAACTGCGAGCCGTCACCCAGCAGCCGCCAGAAGGCAGGCGCGTCGTGCGGCGTGGTGATCACCAACACGTCGCGTATCCCGGCGAAGATCAACGTCGACAAGGGGTAGTAGATCATCGGTTTGTCATAAACCGGAACCAGCTGCTTGCTCACCCCGAGCGTGACCGGATGCAGTCGGGTGCCAGAGCCGCCAGCCAGGATGATGCCTCGCATGGCGCTTAGTCTCCCACCTGTCCAGGGCCGGGGAGTGTGTCGCGGATCGTCCATAGGATGACTCGCATGAGGAAACTCCTGGTGACAGGCGGGGCGGGGTTCATCGGCTCCAATTTCGTCCGCTACGCAATCGACCACACAGATTCCGCGGTCACCGTGTTGGACAAACTGACCTATGCCGGAAATCGTCGGTCTCTTACGGACTTGCCCCAGAATCGCATGACCTTCGTCCAGGGCGACATCTGCAACGCCAGTCTGGTGCACGAATTGGTACGCGGCCAAGACCTCGTCGTGCATTTTGCAGCCGAATCCCACAATGACAACTCGCTGCGTGACCCGTCGGTGTTTGTCGCAACGAACCTGGTCGGTACCTACACGTTGCTGGAGGCAGTGCGCAGGTACGGCGTTCGCTACCACCACATCTCCACCGACGAGGTCTACGGCGACCTGGCACTCGACGACCCGAACCGATTCACCGAGAGCTCGCCCTACAACCCGTCCAGCCCGTACTCCGCGACCAAGGCGGGCTCGGACCATTTGGTGCGCGCCTGGGTGCGCTCCTTCGGCGTAGCGGCCACGCTCAGCAACTGTTCGAACAATTACGGTCCTTATCAGCACGTGGAGAAGTTCATTCCTCGGCAGATCACCAACATCCTCGACGGCGGCCGACCGAAGCTCTACGGGGCCGGCTCGAACGTCCGCGACTGGATCCACGTTGATGATCACAGCGCTGCCGTGCTGCTGGTCACAGCCGAAGGCAAGATCGGCGAGACCTACCTGATCGGTGCCGATGGGGAGCGGAACAACAAGCAGGTCGTGGAGACGATCTTGGAGCTGCTGGGAAAGCCGCACGACGCGTACGATCACGTCACCGATCGCGCCGGCCATGACCTGCGTTACGCCATAGACTCCACCAAACTCAGGCTGGAGCTGGGTTGGCGGCCGATCTTCTCCGACTTCACCTCCGGCCTAGCGGCCACCATCGAGTGGTACCAGGCAAACGAAGCCTGGTGGCGGCCCCAAAAAGCCAAGACCGAGGCCAACTACGCCAGGCAGGGGCAGTAGCGGGGAATGCCCGAGCTAGCGATCACGCAGACTCCGATCCCCGGTCTGCTGGTCATTTCTCTCGATATCCGCGGCGACAACCGCGGATGGTTCAAGGAGAACTGGCAACGGGAGAAGATGACCGATCTCGGCGTGCCTGACTTCGCCCCGGTGCAGAACAACATGTCGTTCAACAACCGAGTCGGCGCGACACGTGGCATCCATGCTGAACCCTGGGACAAGCTCGTGTCACTGGCAACCGGGCGGATCTTCGGTGCCTGGGTTGACCTCCGCAGCGGAGCTGGCTTCGGGCGCTGCTTCACCACTGAGATCGGTCCGGAGACCGCGGTCTTTGTGCCACGCGGGGTCGGGAACGCCTTTCAGACCTTGGCGGAGCAGACTGCGTATTCCTATCTGGTCAATGATCACTGGAGTCCGGCAGCGAGGGAGTCCTACACCTTCGTCAACCTTGCCGACGAGACGCTGGCGATCGACTGGCCGATCCCGCTCGAGCGGGCGGAGCTGTCCGCCGCAGACAAGACGCATCCGCGACTGGTCGACGTAAAACCCATGGAACCGAAGCAGACCTTGATCATCGGGTCCGGCGGTCAGCTAGGGCGCGCGTTGATCCAGGCCATACCGACGGCGGTCCCGATCGCCCGCGCCAGGCTGGATCTGGCTAATCCGGAATCTGTTGCACGCTTTGACTTCAGGTCGTACGGCATCGTGATCAACGCGGCTGCCTATACGAAGGTCGACGCTGCTGAGACAGAGCAGGGCCGGCGTGAAGCATGGGCAGTCAACGTCGGTGGTGTCGCCGCCCTGGTTGAGGCGGCGCGCAAGCACCGCTTCACCCTGGTGCACATCTCCTCCGACTATGTCTTCGACGGCGCCCAGACGCTCCATACCGAGACTGAGCCGTTCTCACCGCTCGGGGTCTATGGGCAAACGAAGGCAGCCGGTGACGCATTGGTCGGATCTCTAGCCGCCCACTATCTGCTGAGAACCAGCTGGGTGATCGGCGAAGGCGACAACTTCGTGCGCACGATGGCTTCGCTGGCAGACCGCGGCGTCAATCCCGAGGTCGTGGATGATCAGTTCGGCCGGATCACCTTCACCGCCGAAATCAGCCGTGCGATCCTTCATCTGCTGCAGGCAGAAGCGCCATATGGAACCTACAACCTCAGCAACGATGGTGAGCCTATGACCTGGGCCGGCATTGCTCGGGCGGTCTTCGCCGCCCGCGGCCGCGACGCAGCATCAGTGGAGAGCGTGACGACCGCCGAATATGCGGCGGGCAAATCGCTGGCTCCCCGGCCCCGGCACAGTGTGCTGAGTCTGGACAAGATCATCAGTTCCGGGTTCCGACCGGCGGACGCGATGACTCAGCTGGGCTGGTATCTGTCGAGTCTGGATTGAGAGTTGTGGCGGGCATCTGATCGGTCTCCGCACCGCGGTCCGGCCCGCGAACGAATTGGGCGCTGAGCGTCAGAAGGAACCCGGCTATCGCGACAGCGACGAAGCCGGCCTGTGCACCTGAGTTGTCGATCACGTAGCCAACAGCTGCCGCACCGGCTGCTACACCTGCGACCATGCCAGTCGAGTTCCACGCAAGCGCCTCAGTCAGTCGGCTCTGATCGACCGCCGACTGAATTACCCCAACCGATGCGATCAGGATTGGTGCAATAGCCATGCCACTGAGGATCAACAGCAGGGCAACGCCCAGCGGATGGCTGACGAAGGGGAGCGGTAGCAGAGACAACGTGAGCATGATCGCCCCAACTCGGAAGCGCCGAGCCGGAGACGCCCGCCAGATGATCGCCCCGGTCACGGCACCGGCGACCAGCGATCCGAACGACCACGCGACCAAGATCAGGCCGGCGTACGGAAGCACGCCCGCCTCCTTCGCAAACGCGACGATATTGAGCTCCATGCCCCCAAACACCATGCCAAGGGCACCTGACGCGATGGCCACCGGCACCAGGACACGCCACGGCAACCGACGCGATCCCTTATGCCCGTGCGGCGTCCATCGGATCGGCGGCTGGCTGCTGCGCTGGGCGGCTAGGGCAACGGCACCAATGAGCCCGATGACGGCGCTAATGCTGACTCCGAGTGCCGGATGGAGAGCCGTGGCGAGGAAGGTGACCAGCACCGGACCGATGATGAAGACCACTTCGTCGAGCATGGCCTCGAGTGCGAACGCGGTGTGCAACAACGGTGAACCGTTCAGTCGGAGAGTCCATCGCGCTCGTACGGCGGACCCAGCCAGGCTGAAACCGATCCCGACGCCGATGGCTGCGGCGAGGCTCACAGCCAGCGGCCAAGCCAGCTCTATCGCCATGACCAGGAGTGCGACGCTGGGCACGTTGATCAGGACCGTGAGTAGCAGGACCCGCGCCTGGCCTACGCGGTCAGTTGCGCGGCCCCAGAGCGGAGCAACGACGGCGCCAGCCAGTGTCGCTGCTGCGGTGAGCAATCCCGCCAGGCCAAAAGACCCTGTGGTCAGCGACACCAGCAGGACGATCCCGATGCCCGTCATAGACATCGGCAGCCTCGCCACGAAGCCAGCGAGGCTGAACGCCACCGAGCGACGATCCGAGAGCACCTGCTGGTACGGGCGAAGATTCAGCAAGGGGGACGACCCCCTTGAAACCCGGCGAGCCTATGAGATCCGTTGACACGTCGGAGCCCCACAGTCACGACTCTCCTCCCTATACGCAAAGATCACGCCTGTGGGTGATCGCTCCGCAACTTCTCTCCAGGCATCAACCAACCAGCTGGGCAAAGCCCTTGCGCCGTACGAGGCAATCCTGCTGGTGTCCTTCGGTGGCCCTGAGCGCCCTGAGGAGGTGATGCCGTTCCTGGAGAACGTCACCCGTGGTCGGGGCATTCCCGCCGAACGACTGGCCGAGGTCGGCCGACATTACCTGCTGCTCGGCGGCAAGAGCCCGATCAACGATCAGTGTCGCAGGCTGCTCGCGGCGCTGACGACCGAATTACGTCGCCGCGGCCTGCAGCCGCCGCTCTACTGGGGGAACCGGAACTGGACGCCCTACCTGGACACCGAACTCCAGGCGATCGAACGAGATGGCTACCGCCGGGTGCTGGCCGTGGTCACCAGCGCATATCCGTCGTACTCCTCCTGCCGGCAGTACCGGGAGAACCTGTTCGATGCGGCTCGAGGCACTCGGGCTCAGATCGACCGGATCCGGCACTACGCCAACCACCCGGGCTTCGTTCAAGCCTCGGTGGACGCCTCGCTCAAGGCACTCGACACGCTCGGCGAGCGGGCCGACGAGGCCCGTTTGGTCTTTGTCACCCACTCCATCCCGACCGCCATGGCAGAGACCGCCGGACCGGCGCCCCGCAGCAGCCGCGGCGGCTATGTCGATTGGCATGCAGCAGTGGCTGCCGAGGTTGCGCATCGGGTGGCTCGACAACGCGCCCGGAGCCACGACCATGACCTCGTGTACTGCTCCCGCTCCGGCCCCCCCAGTCAGCCATGGTTGGAGCCAGACATCAACGATCACCTGCGTCAGCTCGCTGGTCGTGGCGTTTCAGCGGTGGTGGTGGTGCCGATCGGCTTCGTGTCCGACCACATGGAAGTGATCTTCGATCTGGATACCGAGGCGGCAGCCACAGCCGAGGAAAGTGGCATGGCCTTCGCGCGGGCCGGTACCGCGGGCGATCATCCGGCGTTCGTGAGTGGTCTGGTTGACCTCATGGTGGAGCGCGCCGCGGCCGCTCGCGGAGAGGAGCCGGCCCGCCCTGTGCTGGGATCGGCAGCTGTTGGATGGGATGAGTGTCGGGCGGACTGCTGTCCGAACATGCGGGAACCAGGCCGGCCGGCGCTGTGCCAGATCGTCGGCTAGACCCCTGGGGAGCCTCGCTGTGCAGCGTCTCGAGGGTGCCGGAGAAGCCTCCACACGATGGTGTAGAGAACCCCTTCTGAAGTGGGAATTTTCGACACGTCACCGCGTTATAGCGGGCGCGAGCAGACATAGCGCGCATAGCGGTTGATTCGTGTGATATGACTGCGCACGAGTCAGACGAAGATCTGGGCTTTTCGGGCCCGGGAAGGCAAAGATGGCGACCGATTACGACGCCCCTCGCAAGACCGACGAAGAACTGAATGAAGACAGCATCGAAGAGCTCAAGACTCGCCGTAACGACAAGAACTCCGGCAAGGTTGACGAAGACGAGGCCGAGGCGGCCGAAGCTTTCGAGCTTCCAGGCGCGGACCTCTCCCACGAGGAGCTCACCGTTCGGGTGCTGCCTCGCCAGTCTGATGAGTTCACCTGCGCTGGCTGCTTCCTGGTACGACATCGCAGCCAGGTCGCCGAGTTACGTCCCAACGGAGATGCATACTGTTTCGACTGCGCGGGCTGATCTTGACCATGGAACCGAGCTTGGATCGGGCGGGCCCCACGATTGAGTGTGCCAATGGGCTGGGCTGATGCCTGCATGATCACTTAGGCTTGTGCTACTGAACGCGTGCGCAGTGGTGTCAACAGCTTGGAGGCGGCCACTGCTGTGCCAACGGGGGCGCGACCACAGCTAGTTGCAGTCGATGTACCGGGCTGGTGGGGGGCAGTCAGTCCGGACAGAACACCACCTCGCGGACCCGAGAGGGTCCGCGAGGTGGTGCTTCGATCTCAGATATCTAACTAGCTGGCGTTCGGGTTTTCGTTGCCGATCTCCTTCTGCCAGTGGCGGGCAGCCATGCGCTGGGTGAGCAGCTGCGTGACACCGACGCCGACACCGCTTGCTAGTGCCCACGTCATTGCGGTGATCACGGGAGTGTCGGGATCGGTCGGCGATGGTGGTTCGTCGCCCGTGACGAGCTTCCAGCCGGCCTTGAGCAGGCGCTGGGCCGCGATGGTGGTGACTGCTCCGATCACTCCGACGTAAAGCTTCCAGAGCAGTTTTTGCGTCGGTCCCATCGGATCAACCTTCCATGTCCGGCAGTTAGCAGCGCGGAGCGCCGTTCGTGATCGCATCTTAGTGCGGTCTTGGCGAAGCTCGACGGCGCACCGATGAGGTTGTCATCTGGCCGCGTAAGTTACCTCCATGCTGTTCCGCGAGCGACTCACTGTGCCGATCATCTGGTGGGTGCTTGCGGGCCTGTTCTCCCTCTCGGTCCTGGTTGCGGTGGGCGCCTATCTCGGCCTGACCTGGGGCCTCGGAACCTCCATTGCGACGTTGCTGGTAGCGGCCGCGATCTTCGGTTCAGCAGCAATCCTGATCAGCGTCGATGAGCAGGAAATACGCGTGGGGCGAGCGAGCCTCGAGCACGCCTATATCGCCACCTGCCGCGCCCTCGACGCTGAGCAGACACGGCGCCGGACCGGCGTCGAGGCCGATGCGCGGGCGCATCTAGTGCTGCGGCCCTACATCAAGACGACCGTCGAGATCACCCTGGACGACCCGGAGGATCCAGTGCCGTACTGGTTGGTCTCGACCCGACACCCGCAACGGCTGGCAGCGGCCCTGCAGGACGCCGCCTCGTCTACGCTGACCGAGTGAGCGAGGCCAGCCATGACTGCCATTGAAGTGTTGCTCCTCCAGCTCGACCCCGATCTGGAACCGCCCTCGTACGCACACTCCGAGGACGCGGGCGCCGATCTGCGCAGCACGGAGAGCTTCGAGCTCCAGCCGGGAGAACGCCGGTTGGTGGGTACCGGCGTCGCCATCGCGCTGCCAGCTGGCTTCGCGGGCTTCGTACACCCTCGGTCCGGCCTCGCCGCCCGATACGGCATCAGCATCGTGAATGCACCAGGCACGGTGGACGCGGGCTATCGCGGTGAGATCAAGGTTTGCCTGATCAACACCGACCGCCGCCAACCGGTCAGCATTGCCCGTGGTGACAGGATCGCTCAGCTGGTCGTCCAGCCGGTCAGTGTGGCCGCGTTCGTGCCGGTAACCGAGCTGCCAAGCTCCTCGCGTGGGATTGGCGGGTATGGGTCGACCGGCGGAATACTGGGCAGTGCCCAACGAGGGGCAGTCCGGCCACGGGCCACCCAGCGAGGGGACGAGAGCATGAGTGTGCCAAGGGAACGCGCGTGATCTTCAAGAGGGGCAGGAAGCGCGGCAGTGACTCCGCGGCGGAGGATTCCACCGAGGATGTCGGCGTCGACGAGCTAGCTGAGCCTGCCGAAGCCGCAGCTGAGGAGCCGACCGCGGAGGATGAGGGTGAGGGCCTGGAGGCTCTCGAGGAGCGCGACTGGCGCAGCTCCGGACCTTACGACATCACCGAAGTCGACAGCATCTCCAGCACCGAAGAAAGCCCCAAGATTGATCTCGGCAGCCTGATCCTGACCGCGGTGCCGGGCTCGGAATTGCGCCTTCAGGTGGCCGAGGAGACGGGCGAGATCGTCTCGGCGATGCTGGTGATCGAGACCATTGTCGAGCCGCCCGCCAGTGCCAATCAGCAACGCCAGACATACTCATCCGCACTCGAGCTCGGCGCGTACGCAGCCCCCCGCAGCGGGGGGTTGTGGGCTGATCTGCGAGATGAGATCTCCCGAAATGCGACAGAGGCCGGCGGCACCGCCTCACTTGGCGAGGGACCATTCGGCGTCGAGCTGAGGCGCCTGATTCCCGTGACGACACCCGACGGCGAGGAGGGATATCAGCCTTCCCGCATGTGGGTTGCTGAGGGTCCCCGTTGGCTGTTGCGCGGCATCGTCTACGGTCAGGCCGCAATTGAGGAGGACACCGACTCCCCAGTGGTGGCTGATGTACTCGATGCTTTTCGTCAGGTGATCGTGCGGCGCGGCGACGAAGCCATGGCACCTGGCGATCTGCTCCCGTTGACCATGCCGAGCAACGTGAGTCAGGAGCTGGAGGAGTCCTGACGCCGAGGCGGCGCGCCCCCCTTGCGGCATAGAGACAGATCATTGACCGTGGTGGGATGCTTGGAGGGCGGAGGTGACACGCGATGGCCAAAGAGAACATGCTGCAGCGAGCGCTGCGTCGGATGACCTCATCGACTGCGGAACTGGAGTCCGAGGACCTGCAACGCAGCGTCCGTGAAGAAGGATCAGTCCCGATTCAAAACTGTGAGGACCGCCAGCGGGTTCAGCTCACCGGTACTGTGTCCACGGTGACGATCAACCCCAGAGCAGGACACCCCGCACTTGAGGTCGAGCTGCGTGACGGGTCCGGAGCCGTGACTCTGGTGTGGCTTGGTCGACGGCAGATTCCCGGAATCGACTGTGGGCGAGCTCTCAAGGTGTGGGGTCGGATCAGCTGCCACGAGGGAAGGCGATTGGTCTACAACCCGCGCTACGAGCTGATGCAGACACCGGCGGCCTCGTGATTGGGGCCGCAACGGTGCCTGGCGCATGACCGAGCTTCCAGCTGAGCCGAAGACGGGTTCGCACGATACGCAGTCGGTGACGGGTTCGGAAGAGCCACCACAGTTCCGTTACGTGGAAGAGTTCGTCCGCTACCAGCTCGGAAGGTCTTTGGGCGGCGCCCGGGGCATGGTCGAGTCAGCGCTGCCGTTCGTTGCCTTTACCATCGCCTGGGTCATCGGTCGGCAGCTCTATCCGGCTATTGGCGCTGCAGTCGGCATCGCGCTGATATTGGCAGTAATCCGCCTCCTGCAGCGGCAATCGATCAAATACGTCGCCCAGGCGGTCATCCCAACCGCTATCGCCGTCCTCGTCGCGACACGTACCGGTCGAGCCCAGGACGTCTTTCTGCCCGGTATCCTCTACAACGGCGCCTTGGCCGTGTTCTCCATCGCCTCGGTGATCATCCGCAAACCGCTCGTCGGTTTCGTCATCGGCGCTGCCGTCGGCGATCCCACCGGTTGGGCGAAGGACCGCGGACTGGTGAGGATGACATCGAAGTTGACTCTGGTGCTTGCAGTGCCATACGTCACCCGCTTTGTCATCCAGATGCCGCTGTTTCTCGCCGGACAGGTTGTCTTACTCGGAGTGGCCAAGGTCGTCCTCGGCTGGCCTTTGTTGATCGCCGCCTTGACCCTCATGGGTTTGATGCTCTCCAAGGGCAGGACGCCGATGGAAGATTCACCGCTGGTGAATCGGGAGACCGCTGTAGTCGACGCGCAGGTGGCAGCAGACGGGGATCGATAGTTTGCTCCGGGCCGCAGGCAGCCGCTGTCTCAGACTGCCTGTACGCGTGGCGTCGGTGTCTTGGAGACATTGATCGAGCCGTCACGGGGGGCCAGCATCTCAGCCAACTGGTGCTCGAAGTCCTGTGCCGTAACGAAGAGCAATTCGTCACCAGCCTCCAGCGATCCATCTTTGTCAGGTGGTCTGGCGTGACCGTCGCGGATGATCGCCACCAGAACGACGTCACCGGGCCAGGTCAGATCGCCGATGCGAGCCCCGACTGTGGGGCTGCTGGAGGGCAGAGTCATCTCGACAAGGTTGGTTGCACCTTCGTGGAACGTCAGCAATCTGACGAGGTCGCCGACTGTGACGGCCTCCTCCACAAGCGCCGACATCAGCCGCGGTGTGGAGACTGAGACATCGACCCCCCAGTCCTCGTTGAACAGCCACTCGTTCTTCGGATGATTCACCCGTGCGACGGTGCGTGGCACGCCGAACTCCGTCTTTGCCAGCAGCGACATCACCAGGTTGACCTTGTCATCGCCGGTAGCCGCGATGGCCACATCACACGTGTCCAGACCCGCTTCTTCAAGCGAGGACAGCTCGCAGGCATCCGCAAGGAGCCATTCCACCTCCGGCAATGTGTCGGCCTTGATCTCGCGCGGATCCTTGTCGATCAACAGCACCTCATGGCCGTTTTCGACGAGCTCGGCAGCAATGGACCGACCCACATTGCCGGCTCCGCCGATCGCCACTCGCATCGTCACACTCCTCTCGGTGGCGCACCGAGTACAGATTCGACAGCGGCCAGCTCGGCGTCAACCACCGCGGCGTACGCCAGGTCGCCGTCTTGGAAAACCGTGCTGCGCTTCGGCACGATTCCAGAGCCCATCCGGAACAGGAACGGGATGCGCGCCTCCGTCGCCTCCTCCATCTGTCCGATCGTCCGACCGACCCAGGCTCGATCGACATGCACCTCCATGAGGCGTACTGAGCCCGACGGATCCCGCCACTGCGGTTCAGACCCGCTCGGCAGCAGCCGCCGCAATACCTGATCTGACGTCCAACGAACAGTGGCGACGGTCGGAATCCCGAGCCGCTCGTACACCTCGGCACGGCCGGGATCGTAGATCCGCGCGACGACATTGTCCACGCCAAAGTTTTCGCGTACCACCCGAGCTGACAAGATGTTGGAGTTGTCACCACTGGACACCGCGGCAAATCCATCGGCGTCCTCGATACCGGCCTCGAGCAGCACTTCGCGATCAAAGCCGACACCTCGCACGGTCTTGCCGGCAAAATCAGGGCCGAGCCGCCGGAAGGCCTCGGAGTCGAGGTCGATCACCGCGACGGTGTGGCCACGCTTCTCCAAGCTTTTGGCCAGACTGGACCCGACCCGGCCGCAGCCCATGATCACGATGTGCACGCCGTTGAGTCTAGTGAACCTGGCACTGACAGCTCTTGTTGCCGGTCACCTCCGGACACAGCTGGCCGAGGAGATGATCGCATCTTCTCTACTAGGGTTGTGCTGTGGTGAAGGTCTCCGACATCGGCAAGCGCCTGCTGTTGGGTCGGAAGCTCCGTAGTACTCAACTGCACGAGACACTTCTCCCCAAACGCATCGCCTTGCCCGTCTTTGCCTCCGACGCCCTCTCCTCGGTTGCCTATGCGCCGGACGAGATCTTTCTGACGTTGTCGCTGGCCGGGCTTACCGCCTATGCCTACTCGTGGAAGATCGCAATCCTGGTCGCCGTCGTGATGTTGGTTGT
>JAJTCL010000052.1 GCA_021323255.1 Propionibacteriaceae bacterium
TTGGCGCGCGGGTTCCTGCTCGGCGCTACCGCAGGTCGCACCACACTCACAGGCGAGGGTCTACAGCATGCGGACGGCCACTCGCCGTTGCTCGCCAGTAGCAACCCGGCCGTCGTCCACTATGACCCGGCCTTCGGTTACGAGATCGCGCACATCGTCAAAGAGGGGCTGCGACGCATGTACGGCCATGACGATCCCGACCACCCGGATGGCGAGGACCTGATCTACTACATCACCGTCTACAACGAGCCCGTTACTCAGCCGGGCGCCCCAGAGAACCTTGACGTGGAAGCGCTGCTGCGCGGCATCTACCACTACGCTGCAGCGCCGTTGGAGGGGGATCGGCCACGCGCCCAGATCCTGGCCTCCGGCGTGGCGATGACCGCAGCGCTCAGGGCGCAACGGATGCTCGCTGATGAGTGGGGCGTTGCTGCGGACCTCTGGTCGGTTACCTCGTGGAACGAGCTACGCCGGGACGCTGTCGGTGTGGAGCATTGGAACCTGACCCACCCGGGCCAGGAACCGCGCTCGCCGTACGTCACGACCGCTTTAGATGGCACACCGGGACCGGTGATCGCGGTCAGCGACTACATGCGTGCTGTCCAAGATCAGATCGCCCCCTGGGTGCGTCACACCTGGTGTTCGCTGGGCACCGACGGCTTCGGCTTCGCCGACACCCGCGCGGCGGCACGCCGTTTCTTCTTGGTCGATGCTGAGTCGATCGTGGTGGCAACGCTGCAGTCTCTTGCCCGGGACGGCCTGTTCGACCGCAACGCAGCTGCGGAGGCTTTCGATCGCTATTCCCTCGGTGACCCAACAGCGGTTGCTGGCGTTGCCCAGGAAGGCGCTGGCGCATAGGGCGGCTGCGATTCCAGGCAAGAAAAGTGGTCAGCTACAACATGAAACTCAACGGGAGTCGGGGTGTTATCTGACCACTTACGGAGCGCTTAGACCGCTGTCGAGCTCTGGAGCGCGGCCTTGACGTCCTCCACGGCCTGGGCGTTGCCTGCGATCTGCCACCGGTTCCTCTTCAGCTCGAGCTCATCGGCAACCCCACCGGCGCCGATGACAAGTGCCGCGCCTGGGTACCAATCCCAGCCATTCAGATTCGCCTGGAGGAATACGCCGAGCCTGCTGCTCGCCACGCCTGCCATGTCAACTGATGCCGACCCGAGGATGCGCACCGTAGCTGCGGTTGCAATGACTGACTGCCAGGCCACCACGCGGTGCCGGTCCCCGAAGTGGCGCGGGTGCAGATACGTGGCGATCGAGACATCGGAGAGGGGTTGACTCAGCAGCGTGGGCACCGGCTCACCGTTCACCGTGGTCGGACTCTCTCGCCCACCCAGCCAAAGCTGATCGATGGCCGGGTAGTAGACCGCTCCCAACAGGGGTCCGTCGGCGTCCACAAGGCCCAGCGCCGAGCACCAATACGGAATACCGGACAGGAAGTTGTACGTGCCATCGACCGGATCGACATACCAGGTTCTACCGTCGCCGGCCTTGCGTGCGCCCTCTTCCCCGACCAGCCCGTCATCCGGCCGGCTCTCTGCGAGCCTGCGGGTGATCTGGTCCTCGGCCGCCTGGTCCGCCGCGGACACCACGTCTGAGATCGAGGTCTTGTAGCGGGTTTCCAGACCCTGTCTGAGCATCTCGCTGGCCATGGTTCCTGCCTCGCGTACCAGTTCGCCGGCCAGGCTCACGTCATCCACCCGCCGACCCTAACGCGCTCAGGTGTCGCAGTTGGCGTGTCACCTGGCCTGATGCGCCGCAGCTGACCTTTCTCCGGGTGAGGCCTAGCGTCTGACAAGCCGAATCAAGAAGCGCCAGCCTGCGGTGCACCGCTGCCAAGCCTGATCCAGGTATCGACCACAGTGTCAGGATTGAGCGAGATGCTGTCGATGCCCTGCTCGAGCAACCACTCGGCGAGATCGGGATGATCGCTGGGACCCTGGCCGCAGATCCCCACATACTTGCCGCGCGTCTTACAGGCCTTGATCGCGCTGCTGATCAAGGCCTTCACGGCTGGATCACGTTCGTCAAAGGTGGCGGCTACCAGACTCGAGTCGCGGTCCAGGCCCAACGTGAGCTGAGTCAAGTCGTTGGATCCGATGGAGAAACCGTCGAAATGATCAAGGAATGAATCGGCGAGCACGGCATTGGACGGAAGCTCGCACATCATGATCACTTCCAGGCCGTTGTGACCTCGACGAAGTCCGTGCTCGGCCAGCAGATCGACCACACCCTCCGCCTCCGCGACGGTACGGACGAAGGGGATCATGATCTTCACATTCGTCAGACCCATGGCGTCACGCACGTGGCGAAGCGCTTCGCACTCCAGCGCAAAACAGTCGGCGAAGTCCGGCGAGAGGTACCGTGCCGCGCCCCGGAAGCCGATCATGGGGTTCTCCTCGTGCGGCTCATAGCGATCACCGCCAAGCAAGCTCGCGTACTCGTTGGACTTGAAGTCCGACATACGTACGATCACCGGATGCGGCGCAAACGCGGCCGCAAGTGTCGCAACTCCTTCAGCCACCCGGCTGACGAAAAAATCCCGCGGCGTCTGGTACGCGGCAGTTGCCTCACTGATCTGGCTCCGGAGCGGCTCGTCGAGCTCGGCCAATTCGAGCAGCGCCTTGGGATGGATGCCGATCTGATTGTTGATGATGAACTCCAACCTGGCCAGCCCGACGCCGGCGTTCGGTAGCCGCGAGAATGCGAAGGCCTGGTCCGGCGTCCCGACATTCATCATGATCTTGACATCGATCGGAGGCATGTTCTGCTGCTCGGACTCTTCGATGACGAAGTCGAGCAAGCCGGCGTACACATAGCCGGCATCGCCCTCAGCACAGGAGACGGTCACCGGCCGACCGTCATGCAGCTCGCTGGTCGCCCTCCCTGTGCCGACGACAGCTGGGATTCCCAGCTCGCGCGCGATAATCGCGGCGTGGCAGGTGCGACCACCGCGATTGGTGACGATGGCGGCCGCGCGTTTCATGATCGGCTCCCAGTCGGGATCGGTCATATCGGCGACGAGGACTTCACCGGGGCTGAACTGATGCATCTCGGCGACCGAATCCAGCACGCGTACGCTGCCGGCGCCGATCTTTTGGCCGATGGCGCGTCCTTCTGCGAGCACCGGGCCGCGTTCCCGGATCCGGTAGCGCTGGACACGGGCGGGCTGCCGTGACATCACGGTTTCCGGCCGTGCCTGGAGGATGTATAGCTTGCCGTCGAGCCCGTCCTTGCCCCATTCGATGTCCATCGGTCGCCCGTAGTGGTCCTCGATGGTCAACGCGTGGCGCGCCAGCTCGGTGACGTCCGCGTCGCTCAGGGAAAAACGTCGCCGGTCGGCCTGATCAACATCGACGAACTCGGTGGTTCGGCCAACCTCGCTCCGCGTTGTATAGACCATCTTGGTTGCTTTGCTGCCCACACCACGCTTGAGGATCGCGGGTCTCCCGGCGCGCAGCGCCGGCTTGTAGACATAGAACTCGTCGGGGTTCACCGCTCCCTGCACAACAGCCTCACCAAGACCGTAGGAAGAGGTGAGGAAGACAGCATCGCTGAAGCCAGACTCGGTATCCATTGTGAACATCACCCCGGATGCCCCGATGTCGGATCGCACCATCCGCTGCACACCGGCTGAGAGTGCAACGGCGTCATGGGGAAACTTGTGATGGACCCGATAGGCGATGGCGCGATCGTTGTAGAGGGATGCAAAGACCTCCTTGATCGCAGCCAGGATGGCATCAATGCCACGGACATTGAGAAATGTCTCCTGCTGACCGGCAAACGAGGCCTCTGGCAGGTCCTCAGCCGTCGCACTGGACCGCACGGCGAAGGACACCAGGTCACTGGACGCGCTGCCTGAGTCCTCGACGAGCCGGGTGTAGGCAGCGCGGATGTCGGATTCCAGATTGGCTGGGAACAGCTGCCCGGCGACCGCCTCGCGGATTCTGCGAGCCACTGTTGTGAGCTGCTGTACGTCATCAGTATCCAGTGCTGCCACTTCGGCGTTGATCATCTCGACCAAGCCGCCTTCGGAGATGAACTGCCGGTAGGCATCCGCGGTGGTGGCGAAGCCGTCCGGTACGCGTACGCCCGCTGAGGTGAGATTTCGCACCATCTCGCCCAGCGAGGCGTTCTTGCCGCCCACCTGATCGATATCGGCGAGGCTGAGATCCGCGAACCAGGCGATAGTTGGCGTACTCGAGGATGCTGGCATGTTCGTTCTCTCCTTCACTCTCTGTGGTTCAGGGTCTGCAAGATCACCGTCGACATCTCCTCCACAGACTTGGTCGAGGAGTTGATCACGGGAAGGCGATGGTTGCGGTACATCGCTTCGGCTTGGCGCAGCTCGTAGCTGCACTGTTCCAGCGAGGCATAACGGGAGTTGGGCCGCCTTTCGTTGCGGACCTGACTGAGCCGCGCCGCAGTCGTGGTCAGTCCGAAACATCGGTCGCGTAACCCGCGCACTGGACCCGGCAGCTCCGCGCTCGCGAAGTCTTCATCGACCAGTGGATAGTTGGCGACGAAGATGCCGTGCTGCAAGGCCAGATACATCGTGGTTGGGGTCTTGCCGCAGCGCGAGGGGGCCACCAAGATCACGTCTGCCTTTTCCAGTGCTCGCATGCTCTGGCCGTCATCGTGTTCAATCGCATACTCCACCGCAGCCATCCGCGCGTTGTAGCGCTTGACGTCACCCATCCCGTGCAACCGTGCTGCGACCCGGATCCCTTTGGCTCCCAGGATCGACTCGACCTGTTCCATGTGCATGCCGAAGAAGTCGATCAACGGACACTTGGCACGCAAGAGCTCCTGCCGGACCTCTTCGACTGCGGTAGTGGAGAAAGCCAGGGGGGTCACCCGACCTCGAGCCGCAGCGTCCAAGATCGCCACCACCCGCCGCGCCTCCTCGACCGAGGAAATGAACGGAATGAGACGACGGTCGAACCGTAGGTCGGGAAACTGAATCAGCACGGCGTTTCCCATGGTCTCTGCGCTGATTCCAGTGCTGTCGGAGAGGAAGAAGACCGGCACAGCAGGCGGGGGTCCGGTCTCGAGCTGCTCGTCCTCCTCGGCCACTAGCCATTCCCTCCAACGCCTCGCATCAAGCTATACCAGCAGCACGATTGGTCTTGTCTGACAGCCGCGGCGACCAGCGGTGGAACGGCTCCCTTTGGGTTTGTCATGCGTCGAGGCCTGGGCGAGTTTCATGTCGGCGGTAGGCCGTCCACCTCGAGCGCCTCGGCTGAGGGCAGCTCAGGACGGGTGGCGGCGGGCCGGTCCAGGTAGAACCATGAGGTGGAGGCCACGTCGTCGGTGCGCAGGCGGTAGCGCCCGTCCGGCCGCCAGCCGAGAACCTGAATGTCGACCCGCAGATCACGAGCGAAGTAGATCGGGTCCACCAGATGCCAGCGGTAGAGCCCGAAACGTTGCTGGCTGGCGTACAACCCGTCTGGCCGCAGCACCTGCGGCATGCCGAGGTAGGGCGTACTGAACTCGGTGTATCCGCGCGGCGGAACGTCGAAGTTCCAGGCGCCGCCGAAGTAGTCCTCGGTTCCGGTGCCCGCAATAGTGGGGAACTCCTGGTCGCCGTCGAGATAGAACTTGATCTCTCCCTCACCCCACCATCCGGGGGAGTTGATGCCCCAGGCGATATAGGTGCCCACATACTGTCCACGTCCATCGATCCGGTCGAGGAGCGGATGGGTCAGGCCTCGCGGGACCGGGTTGCTGCGCCGGAACTGGCCATGCAGGTAGCCCAGCTCGCTCGTATCCGCCCCGAGTTCGTAGGTGATCTGGTAATAGAGCATTGCCGTCCGATCGGAGCGATTCTCGACGCTGATCCGTGCGCTATTCGCAAACGGCATCGGCCAATATGAGTTGAACCCACCGTTGGGATTGACCGCGATCACCACCGAAGAAACCTGGGCGAACCGACCCCACCCCTGGCAGAAGAAATCCCCGAGCGGGACCTCGATCGCCGGCTCCTCGGATTCGTCCCACCAAGCCCGCAAGATCATGGTTCGCCAATGCTCCCGAGCGGTAGTCAGCCAGATGTGGGTGATCACGCCCGACCCACTGATCACGGC
Organism: Propionibacteriaceae bacterium; assembly: GCA_021323255.1. Lineage (GTDB taxonomy): Bacteria > Actinomycetota > Actinomycetes > Propionibacteriales > Propionibacteriaceae > Microlunatus. The sequence continues at coordinate 6,099 of JAJTCL010000052.1, forward strand.
AAGCTCCCGCTCCGCGCCAGCTTCGACGGTGACCGACGGGGAGATCTTCCAGCCGATACCCAGATCGCGAGCAGCGTCGGCTCCAGTGCCAGTTGTTGCTCGGGCGCCCCCGGCTCGGGCTCCGTCTGGGTTCTCGGCACTGATCGACCGCGTCTCGACGTCACGGAGCCGGCTGACCTCGTACGGGCCCATGGGGCCACTGTCCCACAGCCAAGGCGATACCCAGGCAGCTTTGGGGCTCCTAGCCGAGTTCGTCAGGCCTTCGCACACCAAGCCAGCAACTTGTCGACCGGCCACGTGTTGATCACCCGATCGGGATCCAGTCCCAGCTCCTCAGCCCGCTGGCAGCCGTAGATCTGGAACTCCAGCTGCCCCGGCGCATGCGCATCGGTGTCGATGGAAAACAGACAGTCCATATCCATCGCCATCTTCAGCAGCCTGGTCGGCGGGTCACGTCGCTCAGGGCGTGAATTGATCTCGACAGCCACGTTGAAGGTGCGGCAAGCCTCGAACACCACTTCAGCGTCGAAGACCGATGGCGGGCGGAGGCCCCGTTCTCCTTGAATGAGCCGACCCGTGCAGTGACCCAAAATGTTGGTCCGGGGATTGGCGATGCCACCGACCATGCGATGAGTCATGGTCTCCGAATCGGACCGGAGCTTGGAGTGGACGCTCGAAACGACGACGTCAAGTTCTGCCAGCAGCTGGTCGTCTTGATCAAGACCGCCATCCTCGAGGATGTCGACTTCGATGCCGCGCAGGCAGCGAAACGGCGCCATGGTGTCGTTGAGATCGGCTACCACGGAGATTTGCTGGCGTAGCCGATCAGCGCTCAACCCGCGCGCCACCTGCAGCCGCGGTGAATGATCGGTAATAGCGCAATATTCGTGACCGAGTGCCTGTGCGGTGATCATCATTTCCTCAAGCGGGCTACCACCGTCTGACCACGAGGAGTGACAGTGCAGATCACCCTTCATAGCGGCCCGCATGTTCAGGCCGCCTTCGACCAGCGGCTGTTGCTCGTCGCGAAGCTTCTGCAGGTATTCGGGCACCTGCCCATCCATTGCTTGCGTGATCACCGTTGCCGTCTTCGGTCCCACCCCGGACACCTTCGCCCAACTGCGCTGCTCCTGATGATGCCGGCGTTCCTCCTCAGACATCTGTGAGACGACGTCTGCGGCGCCGCGGTAAGCACGCACCCGATAGGTATCGGCGCGGGAGCGTTCCAGCAGGTATCCGATCTCCCGCAGAGCCAGTACCGGATTCACTCTGATCGGCTCCGTCGCGGACGCGGTTTGAGCTGAACCGTCGGCATCGGCGGCGCCTCCATCACCTTCTCCGAGCGGCTCACAATGGGTGGGAATCGAGGGTGTCGCTCTTCCCAGGCCGACCGGAAGTCCACGATCTCCTGATGGCTACGGCCGATGAAATTCCACCACATCACAATGTCCTCGGCGAACGGCTGGCCACCGAGCATGATCACCCGCCCTCCCTGCTCGCTTCGGAGGTGGAGGTTGCGCCGGTTGAGCCCAAGATAGAGCAGTTGGTCGACTCCGACTGTCGTCGACTCCACGACGACTTCGCCCGAAACTACTAAGACGCCGTACTCGAATCCCGGCTGAACCTCCAGCACAAGATCGGCACCGGCATCGAGTTGCAGATCAGCGCCACAGAGCCGCGAATAAGCCAGTGCCGGCGACCTCACATTGGCGATGTCGCCGATCAGCACCTTGCCGCGAACCCCAGGCCAGAGCAGGTCTGGCAGTTCGGTGAAACTCTCGAACGCGGGGGCGAGATCGCGCACGGTATCCGGCAGCGCCACCCAAAGTTGCACCCCATGCAGCGTCGGCGGCTTGTCCGGCTGGGAGATCTCACTGTGCACGATGCCGTGACCAGCGGTCATGATGTTGAGCTCGCCCGGTCTTACCGTCGCGCGGGAACCGAGACTGTCGCGATGCTCGACCTTGCCGTCGAGCAACCAGGTAACCGTCTGCAAGCCGGTGTGCGGATGCGCCCAGACCTGCATGCCCGGAGTGCCGCTCACGTCCTCCGGCCCGTAATGATCAAGAAAGCACCATGCGCCGATCATCCGAAGCTGCTTGTCCGGTAGCGCGCGTGCCACCTCGGTGGTCTTGCCCAGATAGACCCGGCGGGCCGTCAGCAGGAGCTCCTCGGGCCCACCGTCGAGCCGACCCGCACACAGATACTCCTGTGGTCGCGTATCAAGATCACTCACACTTTTGTCCTTGCTCTGCTGGCGCATTGCGCGCTCTGTCTGATTGCTCGCTCCGCCCCGCTGCGATGTTGCTGGTTGCGGCCGTCTTCGTCGGATCTGACGCAACGGAAAGGCGTTGTTCCGTCAGATCCTGCTGCAGACGGCGGCGCGAACATCGATCCCCGCCACTAGCGCTGCAGAGCACGACGACGGTCGGCGGTTTACAGTCAGCCTATGGCCGCGCGTACCCGAGAGATCAACAGGTCCCTGCTCCCGTCGGCCAAGACTCGCGCGACAATTGCCAAGCGACTCGCTGGCGTGACCGGCAAGATGACCACCGCCACCGTGGCTGAGATGGAGGCGCGGTATCACTGGTTTCGCAGGCTCGATGCCGAGCACCGATCATGGATCACGCTGGTGGCTCAGGCCGGCATCGACGGCTTCGTACGGTGGTTCTCTGCACCCGATATCGAGGTGCCGAGCACCTCGGAGGTCTTTGGCTCGGCCCCGCGGGAGCTGACACGCAAGATCTCCCTCTACCAGACCGTCGAGCTGGTACGGACGACGATCGAGGTTGTCGAGAGCCAGATCGATGAATTGATGCCGAAAGGCGACCGGCCCATCCTGCATGCGGCCATTGACCAGTACAGCCGTCAGGTTGCCTTCTCGGCGGCCGAGATCTACGCGCGAGCTGCCGAGCTGCGCGGCGCCTGGGATGAGCGGCTGGAGGCTCTGGTTGTCGACGCCGTGTTGCGTGGGGAGACCGATGAGACGGTGCTGTCGCGGGCCTCGACGCTGGGTTGGCATTCCACCGCGGGCGTAGTGGTGATCGTCGGGCCCGCGCCGCAATTGGAGCCGGCGCAGGCTTTGGAATCCATCCGGCATATCGCCGCCATCGCCGGGAGCGACATGCTCGGCGCGGTGCAGGGTGACAGGATGGTCGTGGTGCTCGGCGGCGACAGCTTGAATTCACCTGCCCGCGCCATTGAGGTCGTCCGCAAGTTCGTCACCATGTTCGGGCCGGGGGCGGTCGTCGTAGGACCGACCGTGGAGCACTTGATGGACGCGGCAACCAGCACTCGAGAGGCGGTCTCTGCCTACCGCGCCGCGGCGGGTTGGCCGGAGGCGCCGCGACCCGTCACGTCTCACGATCTGTTGCCTGAGCGAGCACTGTCCGGTGACGGTCATGCTCGCCGGGCGCTGGCCGACGACATCTACCAACCGTTGCAGGCGGCGGGCGGTGGCCTGCTGGAGACGCTGGTGACGTTCCTGGATCAGGGACTCTCGGTGGAAGCGGCCGCGCGCGCATTGTTCGTCCACGCCAACACCGTCCGCTACCGACTGCGCCGAATCCACGAAGTGACCGGCTACAGCCCGACCGACCCGCGGGACGCGTACGCCTTGCGGTTGGCGATCACTCTCGGCCGACTCTTCGCCCGTTCCCGCCTCGAAGAGCCAGCACACTCCGGGCGCTGAAGCCCTTCGGATGCTCGCTACCGCTGTCGCGAGCGTCGGCATTGCGCGCCCGACCAGACTGGCCCGAATCCTGGGAGCGTTCGTTTCGCGCGCCGCCATAGTAAAAAGCGAGCGGACACGCTGTTCCGTCCGCGAGCGACGACGAACCGGGCGACTGCCAAGCGCGAAACGCGCCGGAGCGGAGCGGAGGCATCAAAACTGTAGGGAAGTGACAACCAGGCGTCAGAAGATTCGTGATGACCCGATACGGCCTTTTCGTGTGGGCCAGGAAATAGTACAGATGTGCTTGCGATTGTGGCGCCCGGTCAGGGGGCGCAGACGCCAGGCTTCCTTGGCCCGTGGCTCGATCAGCCTTCCTTCGCTGACCGGCTCAACTGGCTCTCGGCGGTCTCGGGCCTTGATCTGAGGCGTTACGGCACCGAAGCCGACGCCGAAACCATCCGCAACACCGCGGTTGCCCAGCCACTTCTGGTGGCAGCCGGCCTGCTTGCCGCGCTCGAACTGTTTCCGCATCCGGCCGATGCGTACCCGCTCGTTGGTGTCGCTGCAGGTCACTCCGTCGGTGAAATTACCGCCGCAGCAGGAGTCGGGGTGCTGTCGGCCGAGCAGGCGATGGTCTTGGTACGAGAGCGGGGCCGTGCCATGGCAGGGGCCAGCGCAGCCACTCCGACTTCTATGACGGCCGTGATCGGCGGTGACCCTGAGGATGTGCTTGCCAGGCTGGAGGCACATGGCCTGACGGCTGCCAACAACAATGGCAGCGGCCAGGTCGTTGCTGCGGGAACCAAGGAGCAGCTGGCCGCGCTGGCAGCCAATCCCCCGGCCCGGGCCAGGCTCATCGAGCTCAGCGTCGCGGGTGCGTTCCATACCGTGCACATGGAGCCCGCCGTCGCCCGGCTCGAAGCTCTCGCGCGCGGCATCTCCACCCACGACCCACGCACCCGCTTGCTGTCGAACGCGGATGGCCAGGTCGTGCACGACGGCCGCGAGGTACTTCGGCGACTGGTGGGGCAGGTTGCCACCCCGGTCCGTTGGGATCTCTGCATGGCGGCAATGAGGGATCTCGGCGTCACTGGCCTGCTGGAGGTGCCGCCGGCAGGCACGCTGACCGGCATCGCGAAGCGAAACCTCAAGGGCGTGGAGCTCTTCGCCTTGAACACTCCGGATCAGCTCGAGGAGGCGATGGAGTTCGTTCAGAAGCACGGCGGCGCCGCAGCCGCCTCACCGATTACCAGCAACCCCACCTGGCGTCTGATCGTCTCCCCTGGCAAGGGTCAGTTCCTACGCACCGAGGACGTCGAAGCTGAGATGATCCTGCCCATCCACAGCACTGTCGGAATGGTCAAGAACCTCCGGGACGAAATGCCGGTCAGCGCACCCCACGGTGGCATCGTCGTCGAGTGGCTGGTTGAGGACGGAGATCCTGTCTCCCCCGGTCAGCCGCTGCTTCGGCTGCATCCGACTGTCGAGTCCGCAGACGCCACCGAGGTCACCCGATGAGGCTCAATGTGGCACCCGGAGCCCAACACTCCGCCATTCTCGGCGTGGGTGGATACCGGCCCCGACGGGTCGTCGACAACGCCGAGATCTGTACGATGATCGACTCCTCCGATGAGTGGATCCGTACTCGTTCTGGGATCATCGAGCGCCGCTGGGCCTCCGATGACGAGACCATCCAGATGATGTCGCTTGCCGCCGCCCGCAAGGCGCTGGATCGCGCCGGCATCGAGGCCGGGCAGATCGATACGGTCATCGTTTCGACCGTCACCCACCTCTTTCAGACACCCGCGGTCGCCACCACCATCGCTAGCGAGCTAGGAGCCAAGAGCGCCGCGGCCTTCGACATCTCTGCCGCCTGCGCGGGGTTTTGCTATGCCACGGCGATGGCTGATTCCTTCATTCGCACTGGCGCCTCGAAGTATGTGTTGATCATCGGCGTGGAGCGGCT
>JAJTCL010000364.1 GCA_021323255.1 Propionibacteriaceae bacterium
GGTCGCTGCTGGGACGGTTGTATCTGGTGTGGATGACGGCCGTGTCACCATCTGCACCCAGGGGACCGGCTGCGTCGATCTCTCTTCCTCCGCCAGGTTGAGCTGCCGAGCCGCTGCCCCTGCTAGAACGAACGGGGGGGCACCGGCTGGACTGCCGCAGACGTCACAGTAATCATCGACGATCGTGCCGATACACCCAGGCTGCGCACACGCCGTCATGAGGCCCCCGTTCCTCGGTCTCGAGGGATGGTAGATGCGGTCTTGAGGTGGGTCGAGTGCCATTTCTACGTGGACCATCGTAAGACGGCGCTGGAGTCGCACCCATGACGGCCGTCGAGGCAACGCAGGCGCCAATGCACGCAGACCAGCACTCGGCCCGGCCGTCATCACCGGGCACGTGACTTGCGACGGCGCTCCTGCCGTTTTCGCCGCCTAGGCACCTTGCAAAAGGATGTGACGGTTCAGGCAAATCAGGCAACCAAGCGGCACATCGAGACGGTAATCCCAGGCACGCTGGGTGACCGGTTGAGGACGCGCTGAGCATTGGGCTGGTTCGCCGGGGGGACGTGCAGGGCTTCTTGAAGAACAAGGTGACGAGGCCGTTCTTGGCGTATTTTGGGGCGATCCACCCTAAGAACACAGCCTCAAACTGATTGTTGTCTGGGATGGTTGCATCGGTTGAGCCGACGATCTGTCCCCGATGTGTCCCTGGTTGGGCATACACGACGGCCTGAGCTGGCAAGAGCTGTCTGGTGATGTCGCGGTCGCAGCATCCTTAAACAGGATGGCGGATGAATCTGAGCCTGGATGACTGGCATGACAGGCGGCTCTCTAGACAACCGCCACCGAGTATCCGTCCGATGACGACACAAGGCAGACCCTGCCCACGACGATCCCTCACTGCACGCGCCCGCCGTCAGCCTCGACCGACTCGAACTTGGTGCAGTCGATTACGCCTCGGGCATATGTCGACGCGGGTGATTTGTCTGGGCAAGGAGGGTCAATGGAAGTTCACCGACGGCAAGGTAACGGCGGTGTGGGAGATCGTGCGTAATCTGAACCACCGGAATTGTGGAGTTGCACCGAAATCCAGACGGACCGCGACTGGTGCTGAAGCTCGTCAACGTTGAACAGGCGGTGGCTAAGTGGCGAGCATCTGGGAAACAGAGCGAGCGGCCGTGAGCCCAGACTCGATTGCTCCGTCCAGAAAGCCATTCCACCCGTCCGCAACATCCGAGCCGGCGAAGAACATCCGTCCGTGAGGGGCCTGGAGGGCGGCAAGGGAGCTAGAGAGCTGACCTGGACGGAAAGCCGACCACGTACCACGGGAGAACTCATCAGCGCACCAGTCGTGGGCAGCAACCGCCTCGATTTGAACCGGTGGCGGCAGCAGGTCTGTCATTGCCCGGCGGACCGCCTGCTCATCGCCGGGAGGCAAGCGATGCGCATCCGGGCCGAAGGCAAAGACCAGCTGACTACCGTCGTCGAGGATGCGGCCGCTCACCAGGGCCGTTATCGGCTGGTCATCGGGCGCTATGGAGAAGATCGGCTCGCTCTCGCCTCGAATGTGCGCCCACAGCTTGACTCCCCGGCTCGCCTGACCCTGCTTCATCGCTGACTGCTTCTGTGTCTCCAGCGCCGGCGCGAACTCCATCCCAGACAAGGCGTTGAGCGGCACGGCGACCACTGCCGCCAATCCGGTGAACTGCTCACCATTCCGAGTGGTGACCCTGACCCGCGCGTCGTCCTGCTCGACGGCCGCTACCGGGTTAGCCACCCGCACCTCGGGATTGCCATCAGCCACCAGCGCGGTCACCAAATCTGCCGTCCGCAACGCGAAGGCGCCGAGCGCATCAAGCATGAGGCCGAAGTTCCAGCCAGCGAGGGCATACTCACGCATCAGCGCGGTCAAACCCACCTCGAAGCAAGGAGCCGAGCACGATGTGCTGAGCAGGGTGTTGACTAGGTCGCGGTCCTCCAGGCTCAGGTCGCTGTCGTCGATGCGGTCCTGCACCGAGAGGTGATCCAGTGCAGCGATCGCGTCGGAAAAGACGAGTGGCTGATACGGCAGCGGCATCGTCTCACGGGCGTCAGCGAATATGCGGTCGATAAGCTCCTGCATTCGGGGCGCCAGGTCGGCAATGGTGCTGTCGTGTCGCCGCCCCCGGCTGTAGTAGGACCATCGATCCGGTATGGGCAGGACACGGAAGAGATTCCGTACCGGGTCATCTCCGCGAAAATGTGCGGCTGGAACCAGTGAACATGGGCGCCACCCAGCTCGATGTCGCTCCCAGCGAGGGTGCTGGTGTAGGCGCGGCCACCAAGCCGGTCACGCGCCTCTAGGACCACAACTCGCTTACCGGCGTGCCGAAGTCTCGTGCGGCTGTGAGCCCGGCCAGTCCGGCTCCGACCACGATGACGTCGTACTGTTCCTCGAGCATGTGGCTCTCCTGGGTGCGCGGTTTTCAGGCAGCCGTCATCGATGGTGCGAACCCGCGAGCATTGCGCGTGATCCCAACCCTACGAGGGCTCAACAGGCCTGTCAGGCGGAGCACAGATGATCAGCGCGACGCTGGACCGGCAGACCGCGCACGACTGTTAGGGGCTGGATCACTGGTGTTCGGGCTGGCCGGGCCATGGGTCAGCTCCTGACCCTGTCAATTCCTCCGGGCCCAATCGAACCAAGATCAAGAACCTCTAGAAAACTGGGGCTGCCTTCAGATGCGCCATCCGGGTACTGCGGTGTGAGGGTAGGGCTATGAGGACCTTGAAGCTCTCCACGGTCGCAGCCGTATCTGCACTCGGCACGGTTATCTGCTTTGTGGCGGGCGCCGTGGCGATGGGTTCCAGCGGGGTAGGGGTGTTGATCCCCGAGACCGGACGGCCGGGCCTGGATTGGATCGCGGCCGTGGATGACGCCGGCTGGTTGTTCTTCGCTGGGGCCTGGTTGGTCATCTTGATGGGTTTTCTGGGGATCATCGCGCTGGTGGGTTTCTACGACACCCTCCGATTGGCTGGGCCGGTGATGATTCTGGCTCCGATTCTCGGCGCCGTCGGGTTGACGCTGGTGACCGTCTCGCACCTGATCCCCATCGCGATGGGCTATGCAATAGTGCCGGCCTACATGGACGCAGATCCAGGAGGACAGGCCGCGCTGGCGGCCACTGCCGACACCTTCGCAGCTATCGCCCTGGTGATCAACGCTGCCGGCAACTTCCTCAACTGGGGGGTGGTCGTTCCGCTGTACGCGGTGGCCATCCTCACCACCCGCGCGTTGCCGAGGTGGATCGGATGGCTTGGCCTGCTCGTCGGGGCGCTCGCCAGCTGGCTGGGGCTGCTCAGCCCGGCGTCGTCGGTGATCTCGGCTATCTCCAACATCGGCTTCATCGGCTTCTTCGTTTTCATGTTGAGCATGGGTATCGCGCTGCTCCGGCGGCGCTCGAGAGTCGACGAAGCAAGCCAGGCATCATCACAGCCACCGACCTGACCAAAGGCGGCATTGACCTCTTCAAGACTCCCAGGTGCTCGGCGCTGGAGGTCAAGTAGCAGCAAAATGTGGAGGCTTTACCAGCTGATCCCGGTGGTCGGGCTCGTCATTCTGACGCTGATGCGTGGCGGTGCGGGATGTTTCTCACCACGCAGCCTCTCAGGTCCGCGCAAAACCAGCTCCGCGTTACAGGTGGCTTGCCTGCTCTCTTTTGAGGATTTCCGATGCTGTCAGGCCCGGGGTGGCAGGATGCCTTTGCAATGGGTCGATGTTGGCGCGAGGAGGCTCATTAATGGAACGGCTTTGGCTCCGAGAAGTCCGACGCGCCGCCAGGCGTGCAAGTGC
>JAJTCL010000365.1 GCA_021323255.1 Propionibacteriaceae bacterium
GATCATGTTCGCGTCGCTCGGCGCGTACGGGCACCTGTACCCGATGATGCCGCTGGCGCTGGCGTTGGCGGCTGCCGGGCATGAGGTGGTGATCGCAAGCGGACCACCATTTCTTGGACGGTTGCCGCTGCCCACCGTTCCCGGGTATCCGGGGGACCTCGAGCTGGACTGGGCAATCCAAGAGGCCAGACGGCGCCATCCCGAACTGCACGATCAGGACTTCAGCATGGCCATGTTTGCCGACGTGACCGCCGAGGCAGTTGCCCCGTCGATGATCGAACAATGTGAGCGGTTGCGGCCTGACCTGGTGATCTACGAGGCGATGAACACCGGCGCCGGGGTGGCGGCCAGTGTGCTCAGAATTCCAGCCGCGGCGTATGCGATCGCCCTGGTGAGCTTCATCTACCCTTCACTGCACACTGCGACGGTTGGCTACCGACGTGACACGTGGTTGCAGCGGGACCGGCCGCCGCCGGAGGGGAATGGCCTGCTCGCAGCAGCGTTGATCAACCCGGCTCCGCCGACGCTCGGCCGGGAGGGCGACGATGAGACCCTCATCATCCCAATCCGCTCGGTGGCCTATAACGAATCCAGTGCGGAGGTGCCGCCGTGGCTCACGGCGAGGCCAGCGAGACCTCGGGTCTATCTCACGCTGGGCACTGTTGCCTTCGGTGCTGTCGACGTGCTCAGCCGTGCGGTGGCTGAGATTGCGGCGCTCGATGTGGACGTTTTGGTCACTGTCGGGCCAGAAGGTGAGCCTGCGGCGCTGGGCGAGCTGCCGGACAACGTGCACGTCGAGCGATTTGTGGCCCAGTCAGCCGTGCTGCCACTGGTTGACTTGATCGTGCACCACGGTGGCACGGGTACGGTGCTCAGCGCGCTCGAGGTCGGGCTGCCGCAACTGCTCTTGCCTCAGGGTGCGGACCAGTTTTTCAATGCGGAGATCCTGACTACCGCCGGTGCCGGTCGAGCGTTGCCCAATGATGCTCAGCAGCAAGGTGCCATCGGCGAAGAGGTGCAGGCGTTACTCGATGATGCGCCTGAGCGACAGGTCGCCGCCCGGCTCCGCGATGAGATCGCGGCGATGCCCTCCCCTGCCGATGTGGTTCCTTCGCTGATCAAGCTGGCTGGCGCGTAGCATGTGCGAACGCGCTCAGGTCTTTGGATCCTCCATCCGGAACCCGACTTTAAGCGTCACCTGGAAGTACTCGATCTCGCCGTCGGCAAGATGCCCGCGGATGTCGGTGACCTCGAACCAGTCAAGCCCCCGGAGCGTGCGTGCCGCGCGCTGCACTCCCACGCGGATGGCGTCGTCGACTCCTTGCTGGGAGGTACCAACGATCTCGGACAGTCCGTACACGTGGCCGTTCATGGTTTCTCTCCTCACGCCTTAGTTTGGTGCGACCTTAGCGGCTGCACGTCATCGTGACTGTCACGCGCGCCGCAGCCCATTAGCGGCCAGACTTCGCTAGTGGGTGCTATCGGCGCTGCGGTGAGATCGGGTCGAGGTCGTGTTTCGGCTCGATCGCGAGTAGTTCGACCTTGGCCTCGAGTCGCCGAACTGTGGCCTGTAGGTCCTCTGCCTGCTCTTTCTCGGCCCGAACGCTCTCGACTAACCAGGACGCCAGGGTTGCGGTGACTGTGCCCAATAAGGCGATCCCGCCAAGCATCAGCCCGAAGGCCACCACACGTCCGGCGCTCGTCACTGGGTAGTGGTCACCGTAGCCGACAGTGGTCATGGTCGTGACCGCCCACCAGATCGCGTCGCCGAAGCCTGTGATGTTGGCATCGGGGCTCGACCGCTCGACATCAAGCACGGCTAGGGCGGCAACGAAGGCCAGCAGGGAGGCGCCCCCGGCCACGTAGATGGCTATCCGACCCCGCAACCCGGTCTGTGCGCGCCGGTTTAGCACCGAGAGCAGCGGTATCAGCCGGAGCAGACGTAACGGCCTGAGCAGCGGAAGGACGACCACCAGGAGGTCGTACCAATGCCGGACTAGGTAACGCTTGCGCTCGTCTGCCAGAGTCATCCGGACGACGAGGTCGACGACGAAGACCCCCCAGGTGATCCAAGTCAGCCTGCGACACAAGCCAAGCAGCCAAGTCGGCAGGGTCGGGTCGAGGACCGGGACGGCGTACGCGGCCAGGAAGATCACGGCGGCAGCCATCAGCGGCCAATCGGTCGCGGTCTCCCAGCGCCGTCTGAGTGCAGGCCGGCCAGTCAGTGCTCGGCGGGCAGTGCGAGATGGCCGCTCACTGCGCAAATTCCCGATGAGCTCGCCGATAGTTTCGGCGTGCTTCTTCAGAATCGCTCCGATGACCCCAACGACGGCGCCGGAAGACATCAGCCAGGCTGGCATCTGATTCGTCTGCCGCCGCACGGTCTGGCTCATGGATGCTCCTTCCGAAGTTCGGGTGAGGTCAGATTGGCGCAACGCCGTTATTCGCGTACCGCTGCCAGCCGTTCGTGGCTGGATTGTTATCCGCCAGAGGAGGATCAGCAGAATCGCAGCCTCTTCATAACGTCCGGTCCCGTCGCAGCGGCGTCAGCCGGAGGCCGCCGGCTTCAGTCGGGATGGCCGTGTTCGAGTACCGACCGGGCCGATCCAACGAGGCCCGGCTAATTGATCTTGTACCACCCTTCGCTTCAGAAGCCGAAACTAGGGTGCGCCAGACGCACTCCCGCGCAACACCTATGCCCGCGGATTCACGCTCGGCCTGCACAAAAGACACCGGACGCACGTGATGACATTGGCCGGATCTGCCAGACTGTCTGGGCGTGGAACGCGCGAGCGCCGCGCGGGGCCTCTAGCTCAATTGGCAGAGCTGCGGACTTTTAATCCGTAGGTTGTGGGTTCGAGTCCCACGGGGCCCACTCTGACTAGGTCATTTAGGTCACGCCGAGTTCTATAGGCACAGTTTAGGCACAACTTATGATCCGCAGCAGCTCCCTAACTCAATAAGCAGAAACTCCCAGGAGTCTGGACTTGTAGTTAGGCGCTCCGCCAGCACCACACCCATCGCAGCGCCGGACGGTGCCACGTCTAACTGTGCCGCTGAAGACGCGGAGCCCTGGGTAGATCAAGAAGCCGATCCGGCTGCGGCTGCAAAGCGTGACATGCCCGATCCTGCGGCTCATAACCCAGAGGTCACAGGTTCAAATCCTGTCGCCG
>JAJTCL010000366.1 GCA_021323255.1 Propionibacteriaceae bacterium
CAGAGATCCACGACGTGATGGATGTCCTGTGGCAACCGATGTACCGCGACATCCTCGTTCAGAAGATTCTGCCGCTGGCCCCTGGGTTGGTGGAGAAGCTTGAGCGTGGCACCCGAGTCGCCGACGTGGCCTGCGGCGCTGGCAACGGGACGCTTGTGCTGGCGGACCGGTTTCCGAACTCGACCTTCGTCGGGTACGACCTGGACGCCGAGGCCATCGCGGTTGCGCGCTCCCGGGCGGAAGGGCTGAGCAACGTCTCTTTCGAGGTGGCGGATGCGGCGGCGCTAGCCTCTGACCAGCCGTTCGGTGCCGCGTTCGTTTTCAACGCCGTACATGACCAGGCCCGACCGCTCGAGGTGCTCAGATCCGTTCAGTCGATCTTGGAGCTTGGAGGCACCTTCCTGATGAACGAGCCTCGCATCTCCAGCAACCTCGAAGACAACATCGACAACCCAGTCGCCCCGATGACGTACGCCATCAGCCTGCTGCACTGCATGACGGTGTCCCTTGCTGATGGCGGAGCCGGGCTCGGGACCGGCTGGGGCGAGCAAGTTGCCCTCGCGCTGCTGTCCAATGCGGGCTTCGGTCCGGTGGAGGTGCACGACGCCCCGGGTGACCCCGGCAACGCGATCTTTGTCACCCACCGCCCGGGATGAGGCCCTTCCGAAACGCTCGCCCTGTTTCTGCATCACCAGTGAGCAGAAACCGCGTCATCGGATCGTCTCGGCGTCACTCGTGATGCAAATTCAGGGCGGGCGTGCAGTACCTCCTCCCAGGTTGCCTGCGCAGGTCGCGCGATGGTGCCTGGTAGGCCAGGAACAACGCCTAGTTGGCGCCGTCCCGATCGGAGACAGCTGAACTGAAGAACGTGCGGAGGTCACCCACAACCAGGTCGGGTACTTCCAGAGCGGCATAGTGGCCACCCCTGTCGAACTCAGACCAGTGAACGATGTTGGCGTTGTCGCGCTCGGCGAGTGGTCGGATGGTTTGGAAGTCGTGGGCGAACACCGCTACACCGATTCGTCCCTGGCTCACCGCTGGCTTGGCGCCGGAGTGGGCCTCGCTGTAGTGATAGCGGACCGCGGTCGCAGAAGTGTTGGTGAGCCAGTACAGCGACACCTGAGTGAGGACTTGATCCACCGTGACCAGACTGGTCCCGTTGCCGAAGTTCTCGAAGAGCTCGTTGTAGGCGAGTTGACCCACTGGTGAGTCCGAGAGCGCTGCGGCGATGGTCTGGGGACGGGTGCCGTTCATCTGGTTGTAGCCGCCGACCGACTGGAACCAGCCGAGGAACTCCAGGGCCGCGTACTCCTTGGGGCCGAATCCCTCGAACTCGCTCTCCTCACCCGACGGGAAGGAGAAAAGCTGCAGCACGTGTGCCCCGAGGAAGCCGGGTGGGTTCAGCACGGCCAGCTCACGGGAGATCATTGCGCCGCCGTCGCTGCCGTGTGCGCCGTAGGACTCATATCCCAGCCTGCGCATGAGCGTGTCGTAGGTCTGGGCGACTCGTGCCATGGTCCAGCCCTCGCCCACGAGCGGGGTGCTGAAGCCATAGCCGGGCGTAGACGGAATCACGACGTGGAAGGCATCCTCGGCCCGGCCGCCGTAGGCAGCTGGATCGGTGAGCGGACCGATCATGTCGAGGAACTCAGCGAAAGACCCGGGATATGTGTGCGCGAGCAGCAATGGGGTGGCGTCGGGCTCGCTGGATCGGACATGGACGAAATGCAGCGTCTGATCGTCGATCTCCGTCACGAAGTTTGGGACGGAATTCATCCGGGCCTCCTGCCCGCGCCAGTCGAACTGCTGCCAGGCAGTGATCATCTTCTGGAGGTACGCGACCGGGGTGCCATAGTCCCAGCTGTCCGCGGGTGCCGCAACCGGATAGCGGGTGTTGGCCAGGCGTTGCTGCAGGTCGTCGAGCGCCTCCTGGGGAATCGTGACGGTGAAGGGATGGATGGTGCCGGTTTGGCCGGCTGCTGTGGTGGTCATGTCTCGTACGTTAGAGTCGGTTTAGGACGATTCCGTTCCGCTTTTTAGTCAAAGATCCAGTGATATGCAGACCAGTTCCGGCCGACTGCTCGCCCTGCTCGGGCTACTACAGTCACGCACGATGTGGAGCGGCGCCGAACTTGCGGAGCGGCTGGAGGTGAGTGGGCGTACGGTGCGCAAGGACATCGAACGCTTGCGGCAGCTCGACTACCCCGTCGAGGCGGTTCGTGGTCCCGGCGGGTATTACCGGCTCGGGATCGGTGCGAAGCTGCCACCCCTGCTGCTCGACGACGAGGAGGCGGTTGCCGTCGCGGTCGGTCTCCGCGCGATCACCGGACTCAAGGGCGTCGAGGAGACCAGCGTTCGTGCCCTGGTCAAGTTGGAGGCCGTGCTCCCCCATCGGCTTCAGCTGCAGGTCAACGCCCTACGGAAAGCGGTGCAAGCCGGACCCGAGAACACCGGCACCAACGCACCTGACCCCGTGGTCGACGCCGGCCTGCTGATGTCGATCGCTGCCGCGATTCGTGATCATCAGGAAGTGCGATTCGTGTATCGCGACGATGAGCGGCTCCAAGTCGAGCCGTACCGGCTGGTCAGCTGGCAGCGACGCTGGTATCTCGTGGCCCGCGATGCCTCGAATTCGACCTGGTCCAGCTTCCGGCTCGACTGGATGCAGCTACGAACCCCTGGCGGCCGACGGTTCTCACCCGTCGGGCTGCCCGGCGGTGACTACCCGGCCTTTGTGCTGCGTACGACGGCTTTCGCCGGCTGGCACGTGCATGCCCGGATCACCGTCAACGCTTCCGCTGCGGAGGTTCTCAGCCGGATCAACCCCACCGTCGGCATCGTGGAAGCCATCGACGAGAACACCTGCGTCCTGGTCACTGGAGCCGATACCGTCGAGACGGTCGCGGTCTACATCGGCATGCTGGGACTCGACTTCACCGTGACCAAACCACCGGAGCTCCTGGCACACCTCAGGACAGTCGCGGAGCGTTACGCCAGAGCCGTTCCGGCAACGTAGCGACCTCGTCTGCAAACATTGCGAACATGCGTGACGCCACTGAACCGACCACACCAACTCTGCGTCAGGTCGTTCTGGACTGCGAAGATGCCCGCGCGCTCGCGGAGTTCTATCGACAACTGCTGGGCTTTCAATACCGCCCCGGCGACGAACCACCCGCAGATGCTGCACCTCGACACCACTGTGCCAACCCTGAGCGACCTGCAGGTCCAGCATCAGCGTGCGTTGGCTCTCGGCGCCCGCCTCCTCCGGGACCGATCTGATGACGAGATCGAGCCACTGTTTGTCTACGCGGATCCCGCAGGGCACCCGTTTTGCATCTTCGTAGGTACCTGACGAGCTGCGAGCGACGACGACGGGGGCGGATTCTCGATGTTCGCGCCGCCGATCTCCCAACAAACGTGCGAGCGCAGCGAGCACCAGCCCCAGTGGCGAGCTGTGTGCAGGAGGAGATGGCGGAACAACGCTTTTCTGTTCCGCCAGATCCGACGAAGACGGCGGCAAGCCAGCGAACATCGCAGCGAGCGGAGCGAGCAATCAAACAAAGCGCGATGTGCGGAGCGGCTCCAAAAGCGCATGGTGTGCTGGCTAGCCCCTCAGCCCTGCGTAGCGTGGATGCAGCCCACCTGCTAGGAGAAGCAATCCATGGCCAGCTTCCTGAGTTTCCTGCAGAGTTTCGGCCTGCTTGTTGCCCGGCTGGGACTTGGCGGCATCCTGTTGTTGCACGGCTGGATGCGTTGGAACGCCGGCGTTCCGGAACAAATCGATTACCTGACCCAGTTCCGGACTCCGTACGCGGAGGTGGCGGCGTGGGGCTCCATCATCTTCGAGCTCGTTGGCGGTGTGCTGCTCATCGTTGGTGCGTTGACCCGGCTGGTCGGCCTAGGAGTGCTCATCGAGCAGATCCTGATCATCGCCTACACCAACTGGTACAAATGGCCGCCGACCTTGCTCAATGCCGACGGCACGTACAAAGGTGGCTACGAGTACAACGTGGCCCTTGGCTTGCTCGGCCTGCTGCTGTTCGTGATGGGCGCGGGCGCCGTCTCCATCGACCGGTTGTTCCGGCGTAAGAAGCCACCGCTTGAGGATGAAGATGAATACGCGGCGCAAACCACCACCCGGGCTACAATGTGATCTGCCCACAGCAATCACAGATAGATTCACAGGGAAGCCACAGCTAGCGCATAGAGCTTTTGTGAGATCGGATGTCAGGCTGGGCGCATGATTCGCACTGATGGCACCACGGCACCCCTCACCCGCCCCGACGGCACGCCCATCCGGGTTCTCGCGGTCGACGACGAGTCCAGCTTGACCGAGCTGTTGTCGATGGCTATGCGATACGAGGGCTGGCAGGTCGCCACTGCGGCCTCAGGCGGTCAGGCCGTGAAAGTGGCCCGGGAGACCAGACCTGATGCGATTGTGCTGGACATGATGCTGCCCGATTTCGATGGGCTCGAAGTGATGCGACGCATCCGGGCTGAGGATCCCAACGTTCCGGTGATCTTCCTCACCGCAAAGGACTCAGTGGAAGATCGCATCGGCGGCCTCACCGCCGGCGGTGACGACTACGTCACCAAACCGTTCAGCCTGGAGGAGGTCATCGCCCGGTTACGTGCGCTGCTGCGCCGTAGCGGCGCCGCGCTCGCCAGGAGCGACTCGACGCTGGTGGTGGGCGACCTGACACTGGACGAGGACAGCCATGAGGTGCGTCGTGGCGGCGTTGAGATCCAATTGACCGCTACCGAGTTCGAGCTGCTGCGTTATCTGATGCGCAACCCGCGCCGAGTGCTCAGCAAGGCACAAATCCTGGACCGAGTGTGGAACTACGACTTCGGCGGTCAAGCGAACGTCGTCGAACTCTACATCTCCTATCTCCGTAAGAAGATCGACGCCAACCGACCGCCGATGATTCACACTCTGCGTGGCGCCGGCTATGTG
This sequence comes from Propionibacteriaceae bacterium, assembly GCA_021323255.1. GTDB lineage: Bacteria > Actinomycetota > Actinomycetes > Propionibacteriales > Propionibacteriaceae > Microlunatus. The sequence goes on from JAJTCL010000366.1 coordinate 4,958, forward strand.
CTGCGCCCGGCCGCTACATGAGCGATACGCCCACCGGCCAACCGAACCCGGGCGCCATTGC
>JAJTCL010000367.1 GCA_021323255.1 Propionibacteriaceae bacterium
GAGGTCCCGGTTCCGGAGTTGCTGAGCCTGCTCAGCGAGGTACTCCTCAGCATGGTGCTGGATCTCCTCGTGCGACCGCATGTAGGCCGCTGCCGCGTGGATTCCGGCTTGGACTGTCGCACGCAAGGCGTCTACGTCGAGCACGCGCATCAGGTGCACGGGCACACCGAGATCAGCAGCCAGCGTGGCTGCCACCGGTATCGCCTGCTCGGCCAAGTCCGAGCCGTCTAGGGGAACGACGATGCGCGTGAGTTGCACTGCCGGCGGCGACGTCGACCCTCCGCGTACGACCATCACCGGCACCGGGGCGTGCCGTGCGACCTCGTCGGCGATACCGCCCAGAACGAATCGCTTGACGCCCCCGTGACCATGTCACTACGAGGTCAGCCGCGGCCGCGAGCGCGAGAATCTGCTCGGCTGGGTTGCCGAAGGCAACGAGCGTATCGACATCCCGACCTTGCTCCCGCAGGGGTGTGGCGACCGCCTCCAGATAGGCCTTGCAGTCTCGCGCGGCCGTGCACACCGCGGTGAGATCGGCCCGGTCAGACTCAACGGCCAGGAGGCGCACCCGTTCGCTCGGGAGCAGCGCGACGTAGGCGAGCGCGGCTTCCGCCGTTTCAGATCCATCGAGCGGGACCAGGATCCGTTCGAACATCCGTCGCCTCCTTCATTGCCTCGTGAGCGACCGGGATTTCGCTGGTTATTCCTGATTGTCGCGCGGCGACCGGAACCAGGACCACCGGGACCGGAGCCTCCCGGACGAGCTTCTCGGCCACGCTTCCCAGCAGCCAGCGTTGCACCCCGCTGCGGCCGTGGCTCGTAATGACAATCAGATCGCCCTCGTGCACCGCATCGGCAATGGTCATGAAGGGCGAGCCGTGCGCTACCTGGGAGCTCGTGTGCACACCTTCGCGTTCCAGCCGCTGACTGACGTCGGCGAGCAGCGCCGCGGCACCAGCGTCGAGTTGGGAGAGGGTCTCCTCGTAAACGGCCGCGTCGAACGCCACGACCGGGGCGACTTCGGCGGGGATGATGCGCATCAGGTCGATCACGGTGATGAGGTGGATCGGTACACCTAAGCGCGTGGCCAACGCTTGGGCCATTGGCAGGGCTTCCTCGGAGAGGGGTGATTCATCCAGCGGGACGACAAGGCGGCGGATGGCGACCGGCCCCGGCTCACGCTCGCCCGGGCGCACCAGGAGCACCGGCACCGGTGAGCTTCGCGCCACACGATCGGCGACGCTGCCAAAGATCCAGCGTCCGAGTGCTCCCCGGCCGTGTGTCGTCATTGCGATCAAATCGACCTGGCGCTCGCCGGCGACACGCAGGATCTCCTCCGCAGGGTCGCCGCGAGTGACTTCCAACTGCACCGGGAGTGACCCGCTTCCCAGCGTCGACCTGGCCTTCTCGAGATCATCGTGCGCTTGCCGCTCGAGCATGCGCTGCACGTCCTCGACCGGCGCGAGCAGTCGACCCGACATGCCGTGGATGGGCTCGGACTCCTCCACAACCTCCAGCAGGGTCAACTCTGCACCGGGCGCCAGGAGTGCCTGCGCGTACGGTAGTGCTTGCTCAGCGAGCGGTGATCCATCAAGTGGGACGAGAATAGGTTGCGACATCATGAACCGCCTTTCGAAAATCAGCATAGAGATCACGGCTCAGCCCCACCACAGCACCCGGGGTAGTTTTCTGACCTACCCATTGGGGTGGGCCCGGAGCGGTTGATCGCCCTCGAGCTATGAGCTGATTCGATCGGTCTGTGTAGCGGGCGCAGAGGTGCTCCTGGTCCTCAATAATCATGCCTAGGTGCCGATCAGGGTCGTGTCGAAAACTCTCCGGCCGCTACTCGGCTGGGTGTACGCATTCAACGGGCTGTTGCTTCTTGGCTGGCTGATCTGGGTAACTGCGGCATTATGGCGCGCTGAGCGTCAACGCTAGGCTTTCACTCTATGCGCGGCCAATGGAATTACGGCGGTACCGGAGGAGAGAGCGTGTTGAACCGCGGTTGGCGGGAAGCGACGGGGCGTCGTCCGACACTGCGAAGGCGTCTGGTGGTTGCGCTCCTCGCGTTTCCGACGCTCGTGGCGGTTGGCGCGCTCGGCTACATGGCGATCGAGGGCTGGTCGTTTTCTGATGCGCTGTTCATGGCCGCCACGACGATCACCACTGTCGGGTATGGCGAGGTGCGCCCGCTCTCTGAGCAGGGCAGGCTCTTTACGATCCTGCTGCTGCTCGTCGGCCTCACCGCGGTCTGGTATGCGCTGAGTGTCCTCGTCAGCGTCGCGCTCGAAGGCGAGCTTGGACTTCGTTGGGAGGAACGGCGCATGAAACGCCAGGTGAGTCAGGCACGCGATCACCACATTATTGCGGGCTTCGGCCGAGTCGGGCGCCAGACGGCCCTTGCGCTCCGCGACCTGGGACATCAGGTGGTGGCCATCGACGCAGACCCTGTTGCCGTGAGCGATGCGATCGCATCGGGGTTCCTGGGCGTCGAGGGTGATGCCACTGAAGATGCGACGCTGACTAGGGTCGGTATTGACCGCGCTGCTGGATTGATTACGACCCTGGGTAGTGATGCCGACAATGTCTTCGTGACGCTCTCAGCACGTGCGTTGAACGCGACGCTGCCGATCGTCGCCCGCGCGAATGAGGCGAGTGCCGTGCCGAAGCTGATCCGCGCCGGGGCTACCCAGGTGGTATCGCCCTACGATATGGCCGGCAGGCAGATGGCGCGGTTGGCGTTGCGGCCAGGAACGGTCGACTTCATCGAGAACCTGTTCAAAGGACCATCCGGAGCGCTCGTCGTTGAAGACGTGCATGTCGATCCTGGTTCGCCCCTCGTCGGCATGTCGATCCGGGAGATGCAAGAGCGGGTACCCCATGCGGTATTTATCGCGGTGCGCCACGAGGGCCAAATTCTGTCACCGCCGGCACCAGACTTCAGACTGGCCAGTGGTGACATGATCGCCGCCGTCGGCATCGAAGCTAACCTCCGGCTGCTGGAGGGCTACTCTCAAAGCACAAGTCGATTGGCGGAGGGCAGGGACGCGGGCGGGGAGGTTGCTGACGTTCAGCAGCCCGCGCAGCATCATTCTCCGGACGTCGTTCGGTAACTCCCGCTACCCCTCCGGTATCGATCGCGGCGCGGATGGGGGGCAGAGCTTGTCGAGGAGCCGAAGTTCCACTTCATTGGGCAACGACGAGGACTCCGCGCCGCGGTAGCCGGCCATCGGGGCGAGCATTCCCCGCAGCGCCGCGCGTGCACGGTGGAGCCGAACCTTCAAGGCTGATTCAGGCCGCTTCTCTGGTGCTCAAGCCTTCGATGTCACGGAGGACGAACGCTGCGCGCAGGCTATCAGGCAAGGCAAGGATGGCCCGTTCGAGCGTTTCCGTGCGCTCTTGTTCCAAGACCATTTCGCTTGGCCCGGCCGCACGATCGATCAGGGATTCCTGAGCAGCGTGCCTGTCGAGGTCGTCGATCTCGAGCGGCACTGTCGTGAACGACTTGCGGCGCACGCGAGCCAGTGCGGTGTTAACGACGATTCGATGTAGCCAGGTGCCCAGGCCACTTCGCCCTTCAAAGTCAGCAATGTGGGCGCAGGCCTGAATGAACGCTTCCTGGAGCACGTCCTCCGCCTCGTCCGGATCCCCCGTGAGCTGCGAAGCCAACCGGAAGAGACGCGGGGCGAAGCGCTTCAGCAGGCAGGTGCAGGCCAGGCGGTCCTTCCGGCGCAGCCCTTCGAGCAACGCTTCCTCGTCATCGTAGACCGATAGATCGATTTCCCAGGGCTTGACCATCGGTTCTTCCTCACCGGCGGCACAGCGGGTACCAGGGCGCCTCGCGTTGCTCCCATTCACGCCTCGTTACGTGACAGTGTACGGCTGCTGACTGCTCCGCCTCAGCGTGGCCGGTCCACAACCGCTCGCCGATGTAACCGATCTCTACGAATCAACATCTAACAGTTCGGAGGGGCCAGCCAAAGGGGTTGGCTAGATACCGGATCAAGGACAACGACGTGAAGGAATGAGAATGAAAGACGCACCAAACCTCCCCACCGCACTCGACGCAGACACGGTCGCTGACCTCCTGAAGCGCTCCGCGCCCGTCACGATCTTCGACGTCCGAACGCCTGCTGAGTTCGCGTCAGCCCACATCCCCGGTAGCTACAACGTGCCGCTCGACCTGATCCCGGAGCACGCGCACACGATCAGCTCGGTCGTTGGCGAGCCGGTCGTCCTCGTCTGCCGCTCCGGCGCCCGCGCTCGCCAGGCGGAGCAAGCGCTCGGCAGTGTGGAGTTGCCCGGTCTACACATTCTCGACGGTGGCCTGAGCGCATGGGAGGCCGCGGGGTTGCCGCTGACTCGTGGTCGGCAACGGTGGAGCCTGGAGCGCCAGGTGCGGGGCGTTGCTGGCTCGCTGGTCCTCGTTGGCGCCCTCGGTGGACTGCTGGTCTGGCCGCCACTCGGACTCCTGGCCGCCGGTGTCGGCGCCGGGCTGGCCTTCTCAGCGATAACCGACACCTGCGGTATGGCGCTGCTACTCGCCAAGCTCCCGTACAACCGCGGCGCCGGCTGCGACGCCGGGGCGGTCCTCCACGACTTGGCATCCCGTCGGAAACCGACGAGGACAGCCGCTGAGAGCACCCGATTTTCCTCATCATTGAGGCTTTCGACTATGAGCCAGGAGAGAGGGACATGATCGTCGACCGCATCTACACCCCCGGATTGGCGCAGGTCGCCTACCTCGTCGCCGACGAAGCGGCGGGCGTCACCGCCGTCATCGATCCTCGGCGCGACATCGAGACCTATCTCGAGTGGGCCGCCGCCCGAGCACCTGGGCTACTTACTGATCGATCCGGATGCAGGCCCTGATCCCATTGCGCTCTATTCCGGCGACATCCTCTTTGCTGGGGAGATCGGGCGGCCGGATCTGCTCGGACCGGGGCAGACGCAGCGGCTGGTCGAGCAACTCTACGACACGGTCGTCAACCGCTTGAGTCAACTCTCGGACGACGTCATCGTCTATCCGGGTCACACGGCGGGCTCTCCGTGCGGAAAGAAGATTGGTGACGCGCCGCAGACGACGATCGGTCAGGAGAAGCGCTTCAACTATGCCTTCCAAGCGCGTAGCAAAGATGAGTTTGTCCAGACAGTGATGGAAGGGATGCCACGGCCGCCGGCCTACTACCCAGTGATGAAGCGCTTGAACAAGGTCGGCCCCACGCTGCTTCGGGACCTCCCGGCCGGCAAGCCCTTGTCCGCGACGGACGTTGCGGCGAAGCAGGCGGCCGGCGCGCTCCTGATC
>JAJTCL010000368.1 GCA_021323255.1 Propionibacteriaceae bacterium
TACTGAGACCCGAGGCCGCAACGGAGCCACTCTGGCTGAAGTGCGAGTTTCTGCAGCACACCGGCGTCTTCAAGACACGTGGGGCCTTTAACCGTCTCCTCGCTGCTCGCTATCGCGGTGAGCTCGATCCATCAGCCGGTGTCGTTGTTGCGTCCGGCGGCAATGCGGGATTGGCCAACGCCTACGCTGCGGCCGCGCTCGGCGTACGGGCCACGGTCTTCGTACCGGAAACGGCACCGTTGGTGAAAGTTGACCGCATCCGTGAATACGGCGCCGATGTGCGACAGCTGGGCACCGAGTATGCCGAGGCGCATGAGGCGGCCATCGACTACGCGAACACCCGCGGAGCCCTCCTCAACCACGCCTACGACCAGCTCGAAATTGCGGCAGGTGCCGGCACTCTCGCCCTGGAGATGTTAGATGACGAGCCAGACATCGAAACCATCGTCGTCGCGGTGGGTGGCGGCGGTCTCTACGCCGGCATCGCAGCCGCAGCACAAGGACGAGCACGGGTGGTTACTGTCGAACCGTTCTCCTGCCCGACCCTGCACGCAGCGCTCGACGCAGGCCACCCCGTCGACGTCTCGGTGTCTGGGGTAGCAGCCGACTCCCTTGGGGCCCGCCGCATCGGCGAGATCGCGTTCAGCATGGCGTCACGAGTCACCCCGACCTCGGTCCTGGTGGACGATGATGCGATTGTCTCCGCGCGGTTGCGGCTCTGGCGCGAGTACCGCATACCGGCCGAGCACGGAGCCGCGACCGCCTTCGCTGCGCTCAGCTCCGGTATCTACCAGCCCGCGGCCGGCGAACGCGTCGCCGTTGTGGTGTGCGGAGCCAACACAGATGTTCGCACGCTAGAGCCGGAGTGACGTCGAGACGACACCGCAGGCTACCGAGTATCTGGCCGCACGGATCTTTCTTGGCCGAAGGCGAAACCGTGATCGTCATGAACCAGCGCGTGGTCGAAACGGTCAACGCGGGCGGCCCGACGGAGGCCTTCTTCGCGTGTCCCAAAAGCCTCAGCTTCTGGCAAGTCGGTAGCTACCGACGGCTTACTGATCGGTCACGCCACGTTCATCTGCACGAGGCCACGAATGGCGCTGGTTTGACGGGCGCGTGACAGTTGCCTTCCGCATAAGGCCACGAATGCCCGCGTCGATGCACCGTCGTTTCAGGCGCAGCAATTGTGGGTCCGTGTGTGCCTACGCTTACCAAGGCATAGCGGAGATGCTAGGGGGCGCCTGGCAAACGCTAGATCGAATCGGTTCCGCCGGTCAGTGGTACCCATGGCGGCCGTACAGGCGGACAAACCTGGCGTGAGACACCACCTGGAGCGGGACGAGACCCTCGAAGCTGCGCTCGAATAGGGTCACCCGCTCCGCGCCGCCAGGACCAATCGGTTGCACCAGACGACCGCCGACCCTGAGCTGGTTCACGAGCGCTTCGGGGACTTGGGGGAATGCCGCCGACACCAAGATTGCGTCGTACGGTGCTGCCGCCGGCACACCTTCGGTGCCATCACCCTCGACGACGTGCACATTCTCAATCCCCTGTGCTGCGAGGTTTTGTCGAGCCCGCCCGGCCAGGTCGGGCCAGCGTTCAATGCTCGTCACGAACGACACCATCCGTGCAAGTAGCGCGGTCTGGTAGCCGTAGCCGGTACCGACCTCGAGGACGCGCTCGTCGCGAACAAGTCGGAGCGCCTGGACCATCCGGGCGGATAACGAAGGTTGCGTGGTGACCTGGTTGTGTGGGATCGGCACTGGTACGTCGTCGTACGCCAACCGGACCTGGTCATGCGGCACGAACGCCGCCCGTGGCACCCCGCGCATCGCGTCGAGCACCCGCGGGTCATCCACAGCGGCCCGCCGAGCAGCCGTGATCAGCTTCTCCACTCGTCCGACCTGGTCTCCGCCAGGCAGATCACTCCTCGACAGCACAGATCGATTTTGGCTCGCAGGCCCGCATGCAGCCTAGATCTAACCCTGCCTGCTGGGAACAGCTCTGGCGACTGCAGCAATCGGGATGATCGACAAGGCGAGAACACCGCCGAGCAGAGAGAGCGTGGCATAGCTGGAAGCCGTGATGATCAGCCCCGAACTCAGGCCAGCGCCAGCGCCGGCGAGAGCGATACCGAGATCAACCGTGCCCTGAGTCCGGGCCCGCGTGGCCAGCGGCACAGCATCCGTCACCACGGTGGTGCCGCTGACCAGCCCGAGATTCCATCCCAGGCCGAGCAGCACCAAAGCCACCGCCAGCGTTGTCACAGACTCGACTGGGGCCGAGGCGGCGAGGAGGCCCGCAGCCAACAGAATGAGGCCCGCAGCAACGGCGATCGGAAGGTAGCCAAACCGGTCGACCAGCCAACCCGAGAACGGCGAGGGCAGGAACATGCCAGCGACGTGGGCGCCGATGACCAGCCCAGTGATAGTGATGCTGTGGCCATGATGCTCAATGTGGATCGGGGTCATGGTCATGATCGCGACCATGATCAACTGCGTCAAGATCATGATGCCGGCACCGCTCGCGACGGCCCAAGACCACGTTCGTCCAGAATGGGATCGGCGCGAGACGTCGGCAATTGGTCCTGATGGCTCCGCGGCTTCGTCTAGGCCTCGGTGCGGTCCAGCGGCAATGCTGCGGGCAAGCAGCAGCGGGTCCGGGCGCAGCAAGAGCCACAGCACTAGGCCAGCCGAGGCGTACGCGGCAGTAGCGAGGAGGAACGGCCCAGCGAGAGCTGGGATCCCGATCTCGATCGCGAGAGTGCCAGTGACGCTGACCAGGTTGGGACCGATGATGGCACCAACGGCCGTCGCAACAAGGACGATGCTGACCGCCCGGCCGCGTCGAGACGGTGCAGCCAGATCGGCTCCGGCATAGCGGGCCTGCAAGTTGGTGGACACGCCAGCGCCGTAGACCAGCATCGAGACAAAGAGCAGAACAACGTTACCGACGCTGGCTGCGACAACGACCCCGATGCTCCCCAGAGCACCTGCGAGGTAACCAGCGCTCAGTCCGACGCGACGGCCCAGGCGCTGACTGATGCGGCCTACACCAACAGCCGTTACGGCCGAGCCGATGGTGAAGAAGACCGTGGGCAGTCCCGAGAAGCGGCTGGAGCCCAACATCTCCTCGGCGAGTAGCGCACTGACGGTAATGCCAGCCGCC
>JAJTCL010000369.1 GCA_021323255.1 Propionibacteriaceae bacterium
TCGCCAGGGCGCAAGGTGCCCGTCTCCAGCATGGAATCTCCGGCGCCCTCAATCGCGGTCTCGAAGAGCCGGCCGGTTTGGTCGAAGACCTGGAAGTTGTACGGGTCGTAATCGACAGCGCCTGTGGTACAGGTCAGTTCCACCTCGACGCGGAGGTATTGACCCGAGGATGGTGGCACCTGACCGCTGTTCACCCACGAATGGCTGAGCAAGATCAGTTGGCCGCTTCCGTCGCTCGTGGTGAACTCGATCCGATCTCCTTGAGCCGGGATCTGCGGAATTGGCTGCCTGCTGCTGACCGGGGCTGCGACCTGAGTATCAGCGAAGTGGGCGGCCAGGCTCGCCGCGGCGACAACCACCGCCACAACGAAGATCACCGCTACCGTGATCACGGTCGGAAGCCTGGATGCCGGCTTGGCCATCGATCGAGCGTTGTGAGCCGGCGGCGGCGGCCTCATGGGCGGCGTGTCACCTGGGACGGGCGCCCAGGGAACGAAGGACGGCCCGCTGGGCGTCGGTCCCATACCGGTGCTTTCAGAACCGTTGGGCTCGTCCATTTCCGACCACGGTAGCGCAGGATTGTCCCGCTGCCGAGACCGCGTTGGGCAGTCCGCTGTCCACAGGCACAACACGCCCACCATCTCTGTCCACAGATTTGCTGACTGCCGACTCATTCGGTTGCTCATCCGGAACCTGACGACATGACAGCTTCGAGGAAATCACAACGGCGGCGGCGCCGCCAAGCGCCCCGGAAGGGGCTCACGGTCCGTCGGCCAGATGACTTACTGGCCGTCATCCCGTACCTGGTGGGCTTCCACCCCGAGGAGTCGATCGTCGCCGTGTTCATCCACTCCGGTCGGGTCGTGCTGGCGGCCAGGATCGATCTTCCGCCGGAATCGGCCGCAGACGAAGTCGCCGCGCAGATCGAGTATCTGGTCAACCGTCACGAGGCTGCGGCGTTGGCCCTGGTCGCCTATAGCGCGGCCTCGTTGCCAGCTCATCGGCTGCTAACTCGGCTGATGGACCAGCTGGGCGACCACGAGCTGGCCGACGTCCTCTACGTCGGGCACGGTAGGTGGTGGTCACTGAGCTGTGCGGAGGATTGCTGCCCACTCAGTGGAACGCCGTTCGATCTCAGCTCCCACCCAGTGTCTGCTGCGGCCGTGTTTGCCGGACTGGGCGCGTGCGCAAACCGGCAAGAGCTTGCGGCGTCCATCAGCGGCCCACCCGATACAGAACTGCCGCGCTTGCAAGGACTTGTCGAGACCTTGCTCACTGAGCTCGACTTCGACGATGCCAGCTCAGCAGCACGGCTCATGGTCAGCCTGGTGGACACGGCAGTGTCAGACCCCGGTGCCCTCGACGAGAGGCGAGCACTGCTGCTGGCCCTGCTCGTCACCGACCTCCGTCTTCGGGATCTCGCCTGGGCGCTGATCAGTCCCGAAGACGCTGAGAAGTATGTCCGGCTGTGGGGTGCTGTTGTGGCGAAGGTGCCGCCGAGGTTGGCAGCTGCACCGCTGTGCCTGCTGGGCTTTGCCGCCTGGGCCTGCGGAGCTGGCGCACTACTGAATTGCTGCTGTGAACGGTTGGCACGGGTTGATCCGGATTACTCCTTGGGGAGATTGCTGCGCGACATCAGCGCACAAGCGCTTCCCCCATCCCTGTGGCAACAGATGGGAGGTGAACTGCAGGCCGGATTACGCGCGGAGCTTGCGTCGCTGGCTGGATAGTTCTTCGGGTTAACGAGGCCGTCGAAACACGGCGGCCGGATCGGCCTCGTCGCTGCCACAGCTGACCCACCGGGGCCGGACAAACCACTAGGTTGTTTTCATGACGCGCTTTGTGGTGTGCGGTGAAACGCTCATAGACCTGGTCCAGGCAGACGTGGCGAGCAATGATTCGTTCAGCTCCACCTGGCTCGCTCTGTCGGCCGGGGGGCCTATGAACTCGGCGGTTGCGCTGGGCAAGCTCGGTGCGGACACGCACTTTCTGGGTCGCCTGTCCAGAGATGCTTTCGGTCGTCAGCTACGCCAGCACATTCTCGAGGCGAACGTCAAACTTGATCTGGCTACAGAGTCCTCGCAGGCCACCTCGATCGCGGTGGTGAGCTTGGATGATGAGGGCGTCGCGAGTTACACGTTCCACTTCAACGACACGGCGAACTTTGGCTGGCAGATCGACGACCTGCCGGAGCTGTCCGACGACGACTGGCTGCACATTGCCTCTTTGTCCTGCATTGTCAGCCCCGGCGCGGAGGTGTTGCTCGACTGGATGCGCGACGTCAAGGCGGGTGTTTCGTACGACATCAACGTTCGGCCTACTGTGATCACCGATCCTGAGCTCTATTGGAGCAAGGTGCAGCCCTGGCTGCGGGTCGTCGGTCGGCGACAGGGAATCGTCAAGGCGAGTGATGAGGACATCAAGTTCCTCGCCAAGGCAGACGCCAGCGGCGCCGGTCAGAATGGTGGCGACCCCGTCGAGCTGGCCGGCACATGGGTCGAACAGTACGGGCTCGGGCTCGCGGTGATCACGCTCGGTCCAGGTGGCGGAGTGGCCATCGAGCCAGGCGGCAACATCACGCGAATGCCTGGCTTTCCCACCACAGTGGTCGACACGGTTGGTGCCGGCGACACCTTCATGGCCGGTTTCCTGGATGGCTGGGTGAAGCTCCATCTCGGGCTCGAGGCCTCTTTGGAACGTGGGGCGGCGGCTGCTTCCATCGTCTGCGGCCGGCGTGGTCCCCAGCCGCCGACGTCTGCAGAGGTGGACGACCTCATCGCAGAGCGAACCTGAGCCGGCAACGACGTCCCCCGACGATCCGACGCCAGCGCTCCGGGTATTTCCTCAGGGAGGTGGAGTAGCCGCCGGGGCCGGGATTCCTGCCGCAGCGGTCAGCGCATCGACCGCCTCTTGAGTCCGCGCCGTGCTGGGTGGTGAGCCGTCCGCCTCGGTCACATAGAAGGTGTCGATGGCCTGGCCGGCCAGGGTGCTGATGTGGGCCGATCGGATCGATAGCCGGATGTCACTGAGCGAGCGGCCGAGCGCGTACAACAGGCCGGCCCGGTCACCGGTCCGGACCTCTACCACAGCGGCAGTTTCGCTGGCATCACGGATCAGCGCCACGTGGGGCTGTGACACCGCACCGCTGCCGTGGGCCCGGGCCTC
>JAJTCL010000370.1 GCA_021323255.1 Propionibacteriaceae bacterium
ACAGTGATCGGCATGATCGCGGGCGCTCGCCTCGCCGAACACGAGAACCCTGGCGAGGCCACGGTGCTGATCTTGCACGGGCGGGTACGACTCGCAGCGGCTGGTCTGTCCTGGGATGCAACTCGGGGTGACCTGCTGATCATGCCCAATCACCGACACAGCCTCGAGGCACTCGAAGACTCTGCCGTGCTGCTGACGGTGGCCAAACTGTCCGGACTGGCGACCCGCGAGGCCGTGCGAGGAGCTCAGTCCCCGACGTAGTTGGGGTCGGTGAAGGTCATGCCCTGTGGCGCTGAGGGGTCCGCATCCGGCCACCGATGGGCAAACTGCTCGGCGTCGTCTTGCGGGTCGTAGCCGAGTTCGCCCCAACCGTCGTCGGTGTAGAGCTCAGCCAGCTGAGCCGGCTCGGGGGCTCCAGCGAGAAACCGACGATGCGGAGGTTGATGAACCTCCAGGCCGTAGCGGGTCCGCGTACATGCTTCCCAGCCCTCGATGTAGACCTTGCTGAGGGCGTAGTAGGTGTCCGGGCGGGGTGGGTCTGTGACTGATGTGATTCGTCCCCAGGGGTAGAAGCCGGAGATCTCGGATAGCGGCTGCATCTCGAAGATCAACGAGCCACGCGTCGTCTCCGGGTGCCGCATCGGTGATCGGAACACCGTCGATCGCCCATAGGCGAAGTCCTCGCGAGCGAGCCCGGCAGGCAGCGCGGTCCCGATCCGACCAGCGGCCCCGGTGATCGCGACGGTGATGGGCACGTCGGGCTCTTTCCTATGCGATGACTTGATCACGCAACAGCCTGTCACGGAAGAGTCAGTTGACGGGGGACAGCACCCGGACCGAAAGGCCAGCCGGTTGGCTCCACTGATGGCCAACTGCTCGCCCTTGCGCACCGCCCAGCAGCCACAGGCCGCTAACTCCTACACTCCGACGGTGGAGTTTGATCGGCTGATGGCCGAAGGCCTGAGCGTCGATGTCGCTGTTGGCCAACTCGAGGCCGCAGGCTGGGTGATCGATGAAGTTCGGGAGGATCACACGCCGATGCGCTTCTCCGACATCGCCGCGCTGATCAGCTACGTACGCACGGCCCCATGGGCGTTCGAGGATCTCGACTGGCACAGCGCCAAGCCAGCCCTCCAAAGGCTGCATGCGCAATCCCTGTCGAGACCCATCGATGCCGTCTCCCACAGCTTCTTGGTGTTGGCCACCCGTTGACCACGTGGCATGGCGTGGGTGGTGGTGAAGTGTTGAACTCGACGGAGTCCGCGCAGGTACAGAGCATCTTGCAGCTGGTAGACGACGTGTTCGGCGACGACATGCTCGGCGCGTATCTGCATGGCTCGGCCGTGCTTGGTGGCCTGCGGCCGACCAGCGACCTCGACATCTTCGTCGTCCTCACGCGCCGGACGAGCGCGGCCGAGCGACGCGCACTGGTCGAAGGCTTGCTCGATGTGTCCGGTGCGCGGGCTCGCCGGCTCCCGACCTGTCCGTCCTGATCACCATGGTGCTGCAGGGCGACACTGCGCTGGTGGGACCTCCGCCCGCGCAGCTGCTGGACCCGGTGCCAGACGACGACCTCATCCGCGGTGCGATAGCTGGCATACCGCAGCTGCTCGGCGATCTTGAGTCCGACACCCGCAACGTTTTGCTCACTTTGGCCCGGATCTGGACCACGCTTCAGACCGGACAGATCCGCTCGAAGGATGCCGCTGCGGCCCTGGGTGCTCGAGCAGCTACCGCCCGAGCAGCAACCTGTCCTTGCTCGAGCCCGGGTCATGTACCTGCAGGGCGAAGACGAGGAGCGCTGGGCCGACCTCACCGCCGGACGCGCGCAAGCTGCGTACGTCGCCAAAGCGATCCGACAGTTAGCTCGATCGCGATGACTCACAACCCGCCGATGATCACCCGGGGTGCGAGGGCATACCGGAGGCGGACGCGACGCCAGCTCGATGTTTTCGAGATGTCATCACAAAGACCAGGATCGCCACACCAGCCGACACGATTGTGTGCAGGATCGGGTTCAGGTACCACAGCGTAGGCAGGCTGCCCACCCCGGCTGCCGATACCGGCTCGACGCCGGTGATGTCATCGGCACCGAGGTTGGCTGGTGACGCAATCCAGTCTGCAAGATCAACTTCCCAGTCGGTCCCCGTTGGCAGCTGATGCCCAGCGCCGGGCAGGATCCTCGCGGTGACCGGGCTAGGAGCGGCGTCGGTGAGGCGGCGGACCGCGACGTTGATCGGCACGGTGGGGTCATCTGCCCCCCAAATGCCGTAGATCGGTAGGTCAAGCGTCGCGAGCGTTGGCCGAACATCGAAGTCGAGGTAGTTGATCAAGGATCGTCCCGATGCCAGGGCCGTGGCAGCCAGCTTCCGGATCGCCGGTGGAGCGCCTGCCAGCTTCTGATCAACGATCCAGGAGCTCTGCTCGAGGGGAGTAACGATCGGGGCAGAAACCAGTACCAGGAAGACGAACCGTTGCGGCGCAGCCTGAACGGCTGTCGTAGCTACCCAGGCGCCTTCGCTGAAACCCAAGATCCCAATCCGCTGCGGATCGACACCCGGCGCGTTCGCGAGCACGTCGGCGGCTCTGATGGCGTCCTCGGCCAATACGGCAAAGTCGCGAGCCAGTACCGAATAGCCAGCCGTACGTTTGTTGTAAACGATCGCCGCCGTCCCGGCTGCGGCGAACGCCCGGGCCGTGTCGACCAGTGACTCGCGGCTGCCGGGGCCGGCACCGTGCACCAGCGCCAAGCCGGGCACTGCACCGGCTTCGTTCGACTCTGCTGGTTGCAGGATCCACGCACTCAGGTTGGGGCTGCCCTCAACAGCGATCTCGACCGACGTCTGTCGAACCTTGTAGACCTCGGGTTCGGCAGCCGGTTCGGTGGGCCGTGGGTCGAGCGGGGGCTGAATGCCTGCCGGGCGCCATCCCGGCACGATCTGGGAGGTCACGATCAGGAGAGCTGCACTGGTGCCGGCAAACGCCAGCAGCGCTAGTAGCAGACGCGCGATCAGGCTCAACGGGTACCAGCCATGATCAAGCCGACTCCGGCAGAAACCAGGCCGACGGTGAGCGAGGCGGCCCCGATCCACAACAAGACGAAGAGCCGGTTGGGCTGCCTCGGGTCGCGTCCGGTGACGGAGAGGAAGAATCCGGCCGGCATCAAGATCGCGGCATACAACACACCATCGCTGAGTTGTTGGGCCAGCGACGGTACGCCCTCTGTGCTGGTCAAGATCTTGATCAGCAGACCCAGGATCACCAACACGCCGGCATGGGCGTGGCCGGCTCGAAAGAACGCCTTTTGGAGGTCATTGGTCGGCGGTTTCCCGGCATGGACACGGAGTAGGAA
>JAJTCL010000371.1 GCA_021323255.1 Propionibacteriaceae bacterium
AGGCTCAAGCCTGGATCGATCTGGGCGAGCTCATTGCAGGTGCGGTGGGTGTCAAAAGCATCCTCGATGACCGCATCGATCAAGGCCTCCTTGGTGGCAAAGGCCCGAAAGATCGTCCCTTCCGCGACACCGGCCGCCTCCGCGATCTGCCTGGTACTCACCTCGCGGCCGAAACGTTCGAGCAGTGGCTCGGTAGCCGCGATGAGCGCGGCTCGGCGCTCATCGAGGGGCAACGGAGCTGCGCGGGTCACCACGCCAGCATAGTGAGTGAGCACTCACTCAACAAGCTAGTCTGGAAAGAAAGTGCCCGTTTTGGAACAACGGGACTATCGGAGGGCGTCGTGCGGTTAGGCCCACTGAGCGCAGGGTGCAATGGGGCAGGGTTGCGGCTCATCGATTCATGGACGGAGTAAGCGGTGGATTTGGGCCGGCTGGCGGATGAGGTCTTCGAGGCAGTGATCTTCGACTTGGATGGGACGCTCATCGATTCAACCCCCGCGGTGGGAAGGGCCTGGGCCACGTGGGCCAGTGAATATGGGCTCGCTTCGATGGACACGCACAGGCACCACGGCATCCCCTCCGCATCGGTGGTTCGCGCTGTCATGCCTGACCATCTGCAAGAGGCAGCGTTGCAACGCATCACCGACCTAGAGCTTGCCGATCTTCACGACGTGGTGGTCCTCCCTGGTGCGGTCGAGGCGCTGGCCTCCCTGGCAAACGCGAAGAACGCGATCGCCACATCGTGTACGGTGCCGCTGGCCCAAGCGCGGATCGCGGCGGCGCGGCTGGTGCCGCCCTCGGTGCTCGTGACTGCGGATGATGTGGCGCACGGCAAACCCCATCCGGACCCGTTCCTCGAGGCGGCCCGCAGGCTGGGCGTCGACCCACGGCGCTGCTTGGTGATCGAGGACGCTCCGAAAGGACTTGAGGCGGCCCAGGCCGCCGGTTGCTTCACCTTGGCGGTTGTCACCACGACACCGCGCGAGGCGCTGGACGCCGATGCCATCATTGCCGACCTTTCGGAGGTGCGCTTCGAGGTCACCCAGGACGGGGTACGGGTCAGGCTCGCGGAGCGGTTGGATGGTGCCCTTCGAGTGGCTCAGGTCAGCTGAGTTCCTCATCATCCAGCGACAGACAAGATCAACAGCCGTCGAGCTGGCGGGCCAGGCGCCCGCTGCGTCGCCGCTTCGCACCTGGCCGTTGTCTGGTCAGAGGATCCCGACATCGACGAGGTGGTGCTGGATGGCATACGACGCCGCCGCCGCCCGGGAGCGCACGCCTAGCTTGTCGAAGATGTTGCTGACGTGGCGATGCACTGTTCTCTCGCTTACGAATAGCTCGGTTGCGATCGCGTGGTTGGTCTTGCCGACGGCGACCAGCCTCAGCACCTCGATTTCGCGTGCGCTCAAGGGGCCCGGCACCTCAGCAGGGCGCAGCAGTTCCTCCGCCCGTTGCAGATCGGGGCGGGCGCCAAGGCGGACGAAGGTTGATCGCGCCGACTCGAGCTCAAGCTGAGCGGCGTCTTCGTCGCCGACCGCCCGACAGGCTAGGCCAAGGAGGACCGACACCGTTGCCACCGCGTGAGGGACGTCGATCTCACGCCAGCCCCGGGACGCACTTCGCAGCAGCGGCAGGGCTGCAGCGGGATCTCCTTCGCTGAGAGCGACCGCGCCACGGGCCGCGGCGAGCTCGGCCTGCACGCCAGCTGTTGGGTAGACCGCGGCGATGCCGGCCAGTTCGGCTGTTGCCTGCCGTGCGGAATCAATGTCGCCGGCCGCCAGCATGATCGTCACGGCGGCGGTAAGCAGGTCGAGGCGGTCGAGCTGTGCCGGTGTTTCGGCAAGTGCTCGCCGGATGCCGAGCACAGCCTTGTCAACCTCGCCTTGGGTGAGCCGCAACAAAGACAAGCCGGGCTGTGTCGGCCCACCCAACTCTGCTGCCCGGCGGTAACCCGCCTCGGCCTCAGGGTTACCGAGCAGCCGGTGAATCTCGGCAAGCCGGTAGTGTGCGTGGCCGGCGACAAGCTGGCCGTAATCTCCACTGAGGTCATCGCAGACGAAAGCCACCTCTTCCAATGCTTCTTGCCAGGAACCGCGCAGGCACATCAGGTATGCGCGGTAGATCCGGCAATTGCCGAAATATGCGCCGCCCAGCCTGGGTAGCGAATCGAGCCAGGCTCCCAAGGCATGGGTCCACTCGCGAGCCCTGCCGAACTCACGGGCTTCGTGGCACGTCGCTATCGCGCTGCAGTAGAGCATGCTCGTCGCACGCGGCGATGTCTTGAGTTCCGCCACCGGGACCATCGCCTCGTCGAGGCGGCTAAGACCCTCCGGGAGCCTGCCCGCCTTGATCAACGCTCGCCCCCAAACCGTAGTCGCGAAGGCCAGCAGGTCTGTCTCACCGCGCCGAGACCCATCCTCTGCGGCGCGCGCCAACAACTGCGCAGCCTGGTCAAACTCGGCAGAAGCAATCAAGAAGTAGGCCTGCGTGAAGAGAAGCCATCCGTGGTTGACGTCCGGGATGCTGCGCCGCACCTGTGCCGCCCAGCCGCTGGCCCGCGAGAACTCCGCGTTGACGATCAAGGCCTGAAACAGCCAGAAGGCTGACGTGATCGCCCGATCTCGCTCCCCCGCTGCAATGCGTGAGTTGAACGCCCGCCGCAGCAGCTGAATCGCCTCATCACCGCGACCTAAGATCTGCGCCGCCTCGGCATAACGTTCAAGATCATCGGCGTGCAGCGGCCCGGACCGATCGGCAGCGGCGAACTGTTCGCATGCGTCGGCCCAACGCGACTGCGCGTGCAAATCCCGAGCCTGGCCCAAGTGGGTCGCACCATCCGCCATGGCGCCCCCTTCTCGGCCCATCATCTCGCCGAGTGCAGGTCGGATAGAAGTACCCATTGGCCCTTTGGTGAATCTGGCCCGACTTGCCGATGCCGTGGCAACCGGCCACGCCACATATTTGCGGTGTCACCCCGAAGGTCGGGATGTGAAGTCGTCAAGGAGGCCGTCATGGCTGCGCCATTCATCTTCATCGGAACGCACCAGGTAAAGCCGGGCAAGTTGGAGGAATTCAAGGCCTGGTTCGCCAACTACATCGACACCACAGTCGAGCCCAATGAACCCCGCCTCCTGTCATTCGAGGCCTATGCGGAC
>JAJTCL010000053.1 GCA_021323255.1 Propionibacteriaceae bacterium
CTGCTGCGCCTCATGCTGGTCTTCGGGATCGCCTTCTTGATCCCTCTCATTGTCTTGATCTTGAACATTGTGGGAGTCGTCAAGGCCAAGACACTGGCCAAATACCGGACTCTGGTGATCTTCGGCACCTTTGTCTTCGGTGCGGTAGCGACCCCCTCCACTGATCCGTTCTCCATGCTCGCCCTGGCCGCGCCCATGACGCTGCTGTTCCTCGCGGCTGAGGCCATCGCGCACGTGCTGGACCGCCGCAAGGCACGACGCGCCGCCCTCGCTGGCGACGATCTGCTCATCCGCGGCAGCGTCGACAAAGACAAGGCTCTGCGCGAACTCTCCCAGGGCAGTGACGACATCGAGTTCGATCCTCCAGGGTGAGTCGCCAGATCAGGTTGGTAGTCAACCCAGCCGCCGGCAAGGGCAGAGCCCTGGAGCTGCTTCCGCTCGTCGCCGGAAAGCTGCGTGATGGGGGCGGGAACGTGGAAATCCTGCTGAGCCGTGATTTTGCCGAGGCGCAGTCGATGACCCGACAGGCGATCCAAGACGATGCGGACGTGCTCGCCGTTATGGGCGGTGACGGGATGATGCATCTGGGTGTCAACACCGTGGCGGCCGCGCAGCTGTCGGGTCGTAACAGGACGACGTTGGGGCTGATTCCAGCCGGAACAGGCAATGACCTGTCACGCGGGATTGGTCTTGATCCGCACAATGCAGTGGCGGCGGCAGCCGGCATCGCCGCCGGCCACCGCCGCTTCATCGACCTCGCTCGGGTGGGCGACACCTTTGTCGGAGCAGTGCTCGCGACCGGCTTCGACGCCCTGGTGAATCGCCGGGCAAACCAGATGCCTTGGCCCAGAGGCTCCACCCGATACGCCGTGGCAACCATGGCCGAGCTGCGGGTGTTCTCCCCGTTGCAGTACCGGTTGATTCTCGATGGCGAGGTGCGCGAGCAATTGGCAATGCTGGTGGCCATCGGCAACACCAGCTCCTACGGCGGTGGCATGCTGATCTGCCCAAAGGCCGATCCCTACGACGGCTTGCTCGATGTCACGATCATCCATCCCGTGGGTCGGCTCAAGTTGTTGAGACTGTTTCCCGAGATGTACTCGGGGAAGTTCGTTCGCGATCCGTGCGTGGAGCAGCTGCGCGTTCGTGAGGTGACAGTTGACGGGCCCGGGCTGGTTGGCTTCGGGGACGGGGAGATGATCGCTGCGGCGCCGCTGACAGTGTGTTGCGTGCCACGCGCGCTGCCAGTGTTTGCCCCGCGCCGTTGACTGCGGCGCAGACCAGAATGCTGGTCGAGCGCGGGAGGTAATTTGGGCCGCATCATGGCCGACCCTTCGATCGACCCCGAAACCCCAAGCCCGGCGGAGGCCTACGCGTCGTTCCGGCAGAAGCAGGCCTCGCCATTGCTCGCCGCCTTCGCCGACGGTTATGGGTTTGTCTTCGATGACTACCAGCGCGAGGCGTGTGCGCAGATCGAGGCGGGCTCAGGAGTGCTCGTCGCTGCGCCGACCGGAGCGGGCAAGACCATCGTCGGTGAGTTCGCGGTTTTCCTGGCGCTCGAGAACGGTCGCAAGTGCTTCTACACCACACCGATCAAGGCTCTCTCGAACCAGAAGTACGCCGATTTGGTGCGGCGCCACGGCGCCAGCAGCGTAGGCCTGCTTACCGGCGACACGTCGGTCAACGCAGAGGCACCGATCGTGGTGATGACCACCGAGGTGCTGCGGAACATGATCTATGCCAGATCGTCGACTCTGAGCAACCTCGGTTACGTCGTGCTGGACGAGGTGCATTATCTGGCTGACCGCTTTCGCGGTGCGGTCTGGGAAGAAGTGATCATCGGGCTGGCCGACTCAATTCAGCTGGTGGCGCTCTCGGCGACGGTGAGCAATGCCGAAGAGTTCGGCGAGTGGTTGTCCGAAGTGCGTGGTGAAATGGCGGTCGTCGTGTCGGAACGACGGCCGGTGCCGTTGTTCCAGCACGTGCTGGTGGGCCACGCCCTCTACGATCTCTTTGCCGAGGTCGCACCCACTGCGCGCGAGATGCCTGGTGATGGCAAGACCGAGGTCAACCCGGCGCTGATCAAGATTGCGCGGGAGGAGTCCAGGTTCGTACGAGACGATGCCCGCCGACCGCGCGGCAAGACCGGACGGGGTCGTCGCACCGTAAACTACGGCAGCGGCGCGTACGGGGGTGCTGCTCATCGGTCTCGCTATGGTGGTGCTGGCCATCGACCTCGCTCCTTGCATGTGCCGAACCGCCCGGAGATGGTTGAGCTGCTCGACAACGAAGCACTCTTGCCGGCCATCGTCTTCATCTTCTCCCGGGTCGGGTGTGATGCTGCCGTCCGGCAGTTGCTTGCGTCCCGGGTCAGGCTCACCAGCCGCGTCGAGGAGCAGGAAATTGCGGTGATCGTCGAGCGGCATGTCGCTGGACTCTCTGACAGCGATCTGCAGGCGCTCGACTACGGCCGCTTCGCTGCGGCTCTCAGCATGGGAGTGGCCGCACATCACGCCGGCATGCTGCCCGCGTTCAAGGAGTGCGTCGAGGAGGCCTTCCTTCGTGGGTTGATCAAGGTTGTCTTCGCTACCGAGACGTTGGCATTGGGCATCAACATGCCGGCCCGGTCGGTGGTGCTGGAGAAGCTGGTGAAGTTCGACGGCGAGACCCACGCCGACGTCACGCCGGGGGAGTACACCCAATTGACCGGTCGCGCTGGACGGCGCGGGATCGATGTGGAAGGTCACGCGGTCGTGCTCTGGCAACCCGGCCTCGATCCACGGGCGGTTGCCGGGCTGGCCTCGCGTCGTACCTATCCGCTGAGGTCCTCCTTCGCTCCGACCTACAACATGGCAGTGAACCTGGTGGCGAGCGTCGGCCGGGAGCGTGCCCGTACCCTCCTCGAGCAATCCTTTGCACAATTCCAGTCGGACCGTTCGGTAGTTGGGGCGGCACGCACCTTGGCACGAAACGCGGAGGCAATTGAGGCCTATTGGGCTGCGGCAGCCTGCGAGCTCGGCGACCTTCGGGGATACGCGAGCTTGCGGGCAGAGTTCGCCGATCTGGAGGCCTCGGCCGCCCGCGAGCGACGCTCGGACCGACGCGCCGAGGCGTTGCAGGCGCTGTCCATCTTGAAGCCGGGCGACATCGTCCGGGTGCCCAGTGGGAAGAGCCAAGGTTGGGCGGTGATCATCGATCCGGGCGTTCGTCACGATCACGAGACGCCGCGACCCCTGGTGCTCACCGAGGAACGCCACGTGCGGCGGCTGTCACTTACCGACTTTCCCACACCGCCGCAGGTGCGGGGTCGCATGAAGATCGGCAAACATTTCAATTCAAAGGACGCCACGTCCCGTCGTAATCTTGCTGCCGCGCTGCGCGCCCGGCTCAGCCAGATCGACCTTGATCAAGGCCGTCGCCATCCGGCCGGGGTCGATCGGGAAACACAGGCGCAACTTGATCATCTTCATGCCGTCGTACGGCGCCATGCCTGTGACAGCTGCCCGGAGCGGGAGACGCATCTGCGCTGGGCGGAACGGGCACAGCGGCTCGAGCGAGAAAACGCCCGGCTGGAGGCTCGGATGGCGTCTCGCAGCAACACCATTGCCAATCACTTCGACAAGATCTGCCTGGTACTGGAATCGCTCGGCTATCTCACCGGGGAGGGCGGCGGTCAGGTCAGCGAGCAAGGCAGGATGCTTGCCCGAATTTATGCCGAGCTGGACCTGGTTGCGGCGGAGTGCATTCGGGCGGGCGTCTTCACTGGACTGACTCATGCCCAGCTGGCCGCCGTCTTGGCCTCCCTGGTTTTTGAGGCGAGGAAGACCGATCTGGCAAGTCGTCGGCCACGGATGCCAGATGCCCGGACCAACGATGCGATGGCGGAGATACGCCGGATCTGGCGCGAGGTGTCGCTGGTGGAGCGTGACACGAGGCTGGAACGAGGACCCGAACCCGATATCGGCTTCAGTGAGGTGGCATTTGGCTGGGCGGCTGGCCGGACGCTCCAGGCGGTGCTGGATGGCACTGACTTGACGGCTGGGGACTTTGTTCGTTGGATCCGCCAAGTTGCCGATTTCGCGGGACAGATTGCGGATGCGGCCGGTCCGGGTGAGCTACGTGAGACGGCCCGGGGGCTGGTGCGCTCGATGCGCCGCGGTGTGGTCACCTACGCCCCCGAGATGGACTCCGACGAGGGCGATGATCTGTCCGGTGCCGACCTCCCGTAGACCAGCTCTTCAGCCGACCGTGCTTTTGGCCGAGTCTGTTCGATCAATGGCCAGCTGACGCACCTCAGGGGTTGCGAAAGCTGCCACCGCAACCAGCAGGATGAGCGCCCCTCCGACAAGGAACGGGATTCGGGCGTTCGATGCGCCGGTCAGCAGTCCGGTGAGGGCATAGGTGATGGGGACTGCGGCCATGCTCGAGAAGGACAGCGCACCCATCACCCGACCGATCTGACCGGTCGGCGCGAGCTGGAGCACGGCGGAACTGATCAGCGTGCCGTAGAACCCCGCGCCGATACCGGAGATGAGGCCAAGGACTCCAGCGGCAAGGAACGCTGTCGACACAGTTAGGCCCAGTGTCGGCAGCAGCCCGAGCCCCAAGACGCTGATGCCCATCGCCGCCAGTCCGGAGAGGGCTGCAAGCCCGGTGCGGCGGAGGTGCTTTCGCCACAGCAGGAAGCCGGCCGCGGCCGCAGCTCCGAGGCCGAAGCCCCCAAGAACCCATCCGACGGTTCGGACACCCCAACCGGTCTCGTTGGCCAGCAGTGGCACCCCCGCAATCATCGGCCCGCTGAACCCTAGTTCCGCGACGAATACCACAATCAGCAACGTTGTCAGAGTTCGGTACCCGCGGATCAGCCGGATACCGGCCGCGAGGTCGGCCCACACCGACACCCCGGACTTGTTTGAGCTCGGTTCGGGGTTAGGCACTGCTACCTGACCTGGAGCCTCCGGAGGGAGGGCCATTCGGGTGGCGGCCAAGAAGGCGACGGACACCGCGAACAGCCAGGCATTGACCCAGAACGCCGCAACCGCGCTCGCCACGACCAGCAGCCAGCTGCCCAGGGGCGCGCCCACGAATTCGGCGCCTCGGGCCACGATCGTCTTAGCCGCGACGACCCGCGTGATCGTTCCTCGCGGTACCAGGTACCTGGGGGCGGTGTTGATGGCGGGTAGGAAGAAGCCGTCGACCAAGCCGAACATCACAGCCAGCGTGCCCAGCAGCAGCGGGCTGACATCACCACCGGCCACCACGATGGCGAAGACGATCATTATCAAGGTCCGCAGCACATCCGAGGCAATGATGGTCGGCTTGGGCCCGATCCGATCGACGAATACTCCCCCCACCAAGAGCAGGGCGGCCTGAGGGATGGCACCCGCCACCAGGATCAGGCCGACGTTCACTGGCGTGGTCGTCTGCACCGCGACCCAGGCGAGCGTGACCAGATAGATGTGATTGCCGACCAGCGAGGTCGCTAGCCCGATCAACCACCGCAGCACATGAGGCAATACTCAACTCCCCTCAGTGCGACGGGTCTCGGTCGGACATGCAGACTCCCCGACCGTACCCTCGGCTGTGGCCGGAATGCACTGACGGCCTACGTGCGGGCGGCAGGGGTGGGGTATTGCTAGGAGGCCTGGCTGACGGTCGACATGTTGAAGTCGGGCACTCGGATGGGCGGCATGATCGTACGGTTGAAGTAGTCATTCCACTCCCGGCACAGGGTCAGCTCGGCCGCACCGATCTCGGTGATCCGACCCAAGAGCTCGATCGGCGAGTCGTTGAAGCGGAAGTTGTTGACAGCTCCGACCACCTCCCCGTCCTCGACGAGATAGACACCATCGCGTGTCAGCCCAGTGAGTAACAAGCGCTCCGGGTCGACGTCGCGGATGTACCACAGGCAGGTCAACAGCAGGCCCCGTTCGGTCGTGGAGATCATCTGTTGCAAGCTTGCGGTGCCACCACCATCCATGATCAAGTTGTCCGCCGGAGGCGTCGGCCGGGTACCTGTCCGCGCAGCGTGGGCGCGGTTGCGGATCAGCTCTCGCAGTACCCCGTTCTCAATCCAGGTCGTCGCGTTGATCGGCAAGCCAGCGTCGAACGCCCAGGATGTCTCATCGCCGGAGGAGGTGTAATCAACAAACGGGATCGTTTCCAGACCTGGATACAGCGGATCTGACATGAGGTTGATCGGGAGCTCAGCCAGTCGTTGCCCGATCTTGGTCGAGCCGTTCCCGCTGGCGAACACGTTGCGACCCTCTTCTGCGTCGCGGGCATTGGCCGTCCAGTACGCATAGATCATCAAGTCCGCAATCGCACTGGGCGGCAGCAGGGTCTCGTATCGCCCGGGAGGCAGATCCAGCTTCGTCGCCGCCCAGCCCAATCGGGTGGTCAGCTGGTCAACCGCCTCGGCAATATCAACATCTAAGAAGTCTCGGGTAGCTCGTCCCAGCCAGGCTGACGATGCCAGATCAGCCGTCTTGGCGTTGAGTTCCAGCCGGCCGGTTCGTTGCACACCACGCCGCCGTAGACCGGTGCTACTGCCCAGATACTTGGTCGCCACCGAGTGCTCTGCAAAACCAAACAGCAGTTGCCGTGCCGCGGGAGCGCCGTCAAATGCCACACCGAGCCCTTTCGCCACCTCGCTCAGCACATCGATGCTGGTGGTCTCCGGCGGCTCCGCCCAGGCATCGTGGTGGGCATAGTTCTCCACCATCGGCGAGGCATCCTCGGCTGGCCGTGCCGTCCGCGCCAACTGCTCGGCGGCCGCCACAACGGCGTCGACATCCTCAGCTCCGGCAATCTCCTGGGTGACGGTCCCGGCGGCGGTCCCACCCGCAACCTCGGCAATGGCGGTGACAGTCAGCCTCCTGCTGCGCATCTCGCCGTTCGTGATCAAGGCATTGTTGGCCCAACGCAGGTTGGCCTCGGCATGTTCGGTGACCCAGAGCACACACGGCTCGGATGCGACGCTGAGCGCTCGCTCGACGAAGTCCTGCGGGCTGGCAGCGGCGCTCATTGCTGACCGCCTTCGGCTTGGGTGTTCAGCACATTCACCTTGCGGAACAGCGCTGATGGGCAACCATGCGACACAGGGGCGATCTGCCCAGGCTGTCCCTTGCCGCAGTTGAAGGCGCCACCCAGGACGTAGGTGTCAGGGCTGCCAACAGCCTCCATCGCCCGCCAGAAGTCGGTTGTCGTGGCCTGGTAGGCGACATCCTTCAGCTGCCCGGCCAACCTGCCTTTATCGATCTTGTAGAACCGCTGTCCGGTGAACTGGAAGTTGTAGCGCTGCATATCGATCGACCATGACTTGTCGCCGACGATGTAAATGCCCTTGTCAACACCAGAAATCAAGTCGCCGGTGCTGGGTCCGCCGGGTGCCGGCTGAAGCGAGATGTTGGGCATCCGTTGCATCGCAATGTGACCCGGGGAGTCGGCGTAGGCACAGCCATTCGAGCGCCCGAAGCCCTTTTCGGCGGCCATCTGCCGGTTCAGCTGGTAGCCGACGAGAGTGCCGCCCGAGATGACATCGAACTGCTGCTGGGCAACCCCCTCATCGTCGTAGCCGATCGTGGCCAAGCCGTGGTCGACCAGCCGATCCCCCGTAACGTTCATCACCTCACTGCCGTAATGCAGCGTGCCGAGCTGGTCGAAGGTTGCGAAGGATGTGCCGGCGTACGCCGCCTCGTAGCCCAGGGCCCGATCCAGCTCGGTCGCGTGTCCGATTGACTCGTGGATGGTGAGGAACAGGTTGCTGGGATGGATTACCAGGTCGTAAGGGCCGGCTTCGACCGAGGGAGCGACAACGTGGGCGGCCAGCAGCTCGGGAATCTCGGCCACCTCGGCCTCGAAGTCCCAACCGGTTCCGGTGAGGTACTCCCACCCCCGCCCAGTCGGTGGAGCTGTGGTACGCATGGTCGCGAAGCCATGATCGCCGACGCTGACTGCGGTCAGCTGAGCCTGCAGGCGGACCCGTTGCTGGGTGGTGCTGGTACCGGCAAGGTTTGCAAAGTACTTGTTCTCGTGGACGTAGCCGAGGATCCCAGTCGCGTGTGTGACACCCGGCGCGGCAAGGAGCAGCTCATTCAATTCCAGAATCCGCCCGGTCTTGGTGGCCTCGTCAACGTCGAACGGGTCCACCTCATAGGCCGACACCCAGGTAGCGTCGGCATAGACGTCCTCATCGGCCAGCTCGACCGAAGCGGGCGTCAGCGGGCGGGACACTCTTGCGGTGGCTACCGCGCGCTCCGTCAGGTGAGCTGCGGAATCTGTCGACAACGTGATGTCGGAAGCGAAGCCCCAGACACCGTTGTGGACGACACGAACCGACAAGCCGAGGGTCTGGCCATCGGCTGTGGTTTCCAGTACATGATCACGGAAACTGCGGTAGGCCTGGCGCAACCGCTCCACGCGGAATTCGGCGTGAGTGCATCCCAGCTCTGTGGCCTTGGAGAGGGCGGCATCGCTCAATGTCCGTAGCGGCAGCGCAAGGAACCTTTCATCGAGCTGGGGCATGCTCGTCAGCGTAATGGTGTGCTTGGCGAGCTCGTTCGGATATGGGATGTGTTCACTCGCCTAGAGTGTTCGTCGTGACGGTAGCCATTCGGGTCATCCCGTGCTTGGACGTGCACGGTGGTCGGGTGGTCAAGGGCGTCAACTTTGTCGCCCTGCGGGATGCCGGCGATCCGGTGGAACTCGGCGCCTGCTATGACTCCGAAGGAGCTGACGAGCTGACCTTCCTCGACATTTCGGCATCGGTGGAGGGCAGGGAGACGACACTCGAGGTGGTGCGCCGGACGGCCGAGACGGTATTCATTCCGCTGACGGTGGGCGGGGGTGTCGGCTCGGTGAGCGACGTCGACGTCTTGTTGCGCGCGGGCGCTGACAAGGTGGCGATCAACACCGGGGCGATCCGGCGGCCAGAGGTGATCGGGGAGGTCACCCGGCGGTTCGGCAACCAGGTGTTGGTCCTTTCGGTGGACGCTCGCCGTGCGGATTGGGCGCCCTCTGGCTTCGAGGTGACTACTCACGGCGGGCGGGCGGCCGCGGGCCTGGATGCGGTCGAGTGGGCCCGCCGCGGCGTGGATCAAGGCGTTGGTGAGATCCTCCTCAATTCCATGGATGCCGATGGCACTACCGGCGGATTCGACCTGGAGATGATCCGGGCAGTACGCGCGGTTGTTGATGTGCCGCTGATCGCATCGGGCGGCGCTGGACGGGCGGCGGATTTTCCACCGGCGATCGTCGCGGGCGCCGACGCGGTGTTGGCGGCGACCGTTTTTCACTTCGGTACGCTGCGGATCGCCGAAGTCAAATCGGCGATCGAGGCTGCAGGATTTCCGGTACGCCGTGCCACGCTCGCTTCGACAGCGGGACACTGAGCCAGTGCAGGCACCGGGAAAGGTTGTCTGGCTGCCGTACGCCAGCGTCGAGGAGGCCGAGCAGCGACTCGGCGGGATTCCAGACGGCCTGCACGTCGACTGTTTTCGGGCCGATGGGGACAACTGGCCGGATACGGTGGCCGACGTCGAGTTCTACGTGCTCCCGTACATGAAGGGCGAGGAGGTCCTCGACCGGGTCGGGGAGATGAGCCGGCTCAAGGTGATACAGACCCTGACGGCGGGGGTGGAGAATTTCCTTCCCTACGTTCCCGACGGGGTGATCTTGTGCAATGCGGCTGGAGTCCACGACGCCAGCACTGCTGAGTTGGCCGTTGCCCTGGCTTTGGCAAGCGGCCGTCATATGGATCACTACGCGCGTAACCAGTCGAGCGGAATCTGGGAGGGGCTCCGGCTCGGCATCTCGCTGGCCGATCAACGGGTGTTGATCATTGGATACGGGCACATCGGTGCCGCGATCGAGCGCAGGCTGGCCGGTTTTGAGATCGCCTCGGTGACCAGAGTGGCCCGTCGGCCACGGACCGAGCCGGTGGAGGTACACCCGACCGAGGATCTTCCGGAGCTGCTACCACTGGCAGACGTCGTCATTCTGGTGGCACCACACACGCCCCAGACCGAGGGGATGATTGGCAGCCGCGAGCTTGCCGCGATGCCGGATGGCGCGTTGTTGGTCAATGTCGCCCGGGGCAAGCTTGTCGACACCGATGCACTGCTGGCCGAGACCTCGACCGGCAGGATCCGCGCAGCTCTCGATGTCACCGATCCCGAGCCGCTGCCACCCGAGCACCCGCTGTGGCGGACCCCCGGCGTGCTGATCTCGCCTCACGTGGGCGGGGCAAGCACCGCGTTCTTCCCACGCGCCGACCGACTCATCGCTGCCCAACTCGGTCGTTTTGCCGTAGGCAAGG
Source organism: Propionibacteriaceae bacterium (assembly GCA_021323255.1). GTDB lineage: Bacteria > Actinomycetota > Actinomycetes > Propionibacteriales > Propionibacteriaceae > Microlunatus. Next base: position 10,319 of record JAJTCL010000053.1, read on the forward strand.
AATTGGAGAACAGGATCACATGACGCCCTTCGAGACACCGGAGATTCAGCACATCGACCCCAATTGCATTTTCTGCAAGATCGTTTCCGGCGAGCTGCCTTCCCGGCGGATCTATGAGGATGATCGAGCCGTGGCCTTCCTCGACATCGCGGCCTGGCATCGCGGGCACTCCTTGGTGGTGCCGAAACGGCACGCCACCGACGTCATCACTGGAAGCGGCTCATTGATCGAGATCGCTCCAGCGGTGGAGGCTGTTGCGAGGCTGCTGAAGCAGCGGCTGGCCGCCGACGGGATCAACCTGCTGCTGTCCGCCGGCAATGCAGCCGGGCAGGAGGTTTTTCACACCCACATGCATGTCGTGCCTCGCTACGCAGACGAACCAGGTCTGCGCCTACTGATCAACCCAGGTGCCGCACCCGATGGTGAATTGGAGTCGGTCTACCGACAGATTCAGGCGGGCGCGTGACCCTGCCGACCCGTTCGGCGCCAGCAACATCGTTACCGATCAGCCGGCGGCTCACTCGTGCCGCAGTGGAGTTCCTGCCGCCGATGGTGGTCGCGTTGTTGATCTTGCCGTACATCATCCAGTACGGGAAGTTCATCCCCTGGGAGCCATCCACGATCGACCTTCAGGTCTATGTCTATGCAGTCAAGGACATGTTGGCCGGCAAGGACATCTTTGGCACCACGACGCCGTCCTGGAATCTCTACTTCATCTATCCGCCGATCGCGGCGATCTTGATGACGCCGCTTGCCTTCGGCCCGTACCTGCTCTGGCAGGTGGTCTGGACGGGCGGTCTGGTCTGGGCTCAGCAATCGGTGCTGAAGCGATGCGGCGCACCGCGTGGGTGGAAGCTGGGGTTACTCGGCATTGCCGTGGTGCTAGCGGTTGAGCCGGTTCGCACCACCCTCGGGTACGGCCAGGTCAACACGCTGCTGATGGCACTGGTGATTGCCGACCTGCTGCCGGATCCGCCAGATCAGCCACGACGAATCCCGCAGGGCATCTTGATCGGCTTGGCGGCCGCGATCAAGCTGACCCCAGCGCTTTTCGTGATCTTCATGTTCTTGATCGGCAAGCGGCGAGCGGCGATTGCCGCGATCATCAGCTTTGCAGTCTTCACTGGGATTGGTGCAATCCTGCTCTTCCGGGAGACGGTGGTGTTCTTCAGCGGACTGTCCGGGGGCGATACTCGTACCGCCTCGCCGTTGTACACCGGCAATCAGTCGCTGCTCGGGGTGTTCTTCCGGTTCGGTGACTCCTCGCGCACCACCACGTTGCTGGGCCTCGCTCTGGTTGCGGCCTCCTGGTGGCAAAGCAACGAGAAGGTCTTCGCGGTTGCCATCGTGGGAGTCACGACCTGCCTGGCGTCACCACTGTCCTGGACGCACCACTACGTATGGATTCTTCCGATGGCGATGGCCGTGCTGTCTCCGGGCGTGCCGCGTTGGGCCCGGTACATCGGTGGTTTCTGGGTGGTCTGGGTATGCATCTGCCTACCGCTCGCCGTGCTCCCCTACGGCGGCGGTCGGGAGCGTCAATTCGATTTCCTGCAGCAGCTAGTAGCCAATCTGGGCCCGATACTCGGTGTGATCTTGCTGGTGGGACTGGCCTGGCAGCTGGTCGTCAGCACCCGCGCCAGGCCGGCGCTGGCTGCCGCACCGTAAGCCCACTGGGTCCAGCCGTCCGCGTCCACCCAAACGGCTAGATTGACGGCCATGACTCAGGAGAGCGTCACAACCGAGCGAACCGACCCGACATCCGGCAACGGCATCGACATCAAGCCCCGTTCCCGAGTGGTCACCGACGGCTTGGAGGCCACCGGAGCCCGCGGCATGCTGCGCGCTGTCGGTATGACTGATGAGGACTGGATCAAGCCGCAGATCGGTGTCGCCTCCAGCTGGAACGAGATCACCCCCTGCAACCTCTCCCTGGATCGGCTGGCCAAGGCGGTCAAGGACGGCGTACACGCGGCCGGCGGCTACCCGATGGAGTTTGGCACCATCTCGGTCTCCGACGGCATCTCTATGGGCCATGAGGGCATGCACTACTCACTCGTGAGCCGAGAGATCATCGCGGATTCGGTGGAGACGGTCATGCTGGCTGAGCGGATGGATGGCTCCGTGCTGCTCGCCGGGTGCGACAAATCACTCCCTGGCATGCTGATGGCGGCTGCTCGTCTTGATCTTGCGTCGGTGTTCTTGTACGCCGGCTCGATCATGCCTGGCTATGTCGGCGACAAAGAGGTGACCCTCATCGACGCCTTCGAGGCCGTCGGCGCCTGCGTACGGGGCCTCATCAGTCGCGATGATGTGACCAAGATCGAGAAGGCGGTCTGCCCGGGTGAGGGCGCGTGCGGCGGTATGTACACCGCCAACACCATGGCGAGTGCAGCTGAGGCACTGGGCATGTCGCTGCCCGGCTCCGCTGCGCCGCCTGCCGTTGATCGCCGCCGCGACGGCTTCGCGCGCAAGAGCGGCATGGCCGTGGTCGAGATGCTGCGCCAAGGCATCACCGCTCGTCAGATCCTCACCAAGGAAGCGTTCGAGAACGCCATCGCAGTCACCATGGCCTTCGGGGGCTCAACGAATGCGGTGCTGCATCTGCTGGCCATCGCCCATGAGGCCGACGTAGAACTCAGCCTCGACGACTTCGTGCGAGTCGGCCGTAAGGTGCCCCATCTAGGCGACCTGAAGCCTTTCGGTCGCTACGTCATGACGGATGTGGACCGGGTCGGGGGAGTGCCGGTTGTGATGAAGGCCTTGCTCGACGCCGGCCTGCTCAATGGAGACTGCCTGACGGTGACCGGCAAATCCATGGCGGAGAACCTCGGCGACGTCGCGCCACCTGACGTGGATGGCA
>JAJTCL010000372.1 GCA_021323255.1 Propionibacteriaceae bacterium
CGGCTCGCCAAGCTCGAGGGCGATGCGGCGTTCATGTACGCGATCGCGGAGAAGTTGGATGGGTCGCTGCTCCTCGACACGATCGAGCGCTGTTACTTCAGCTTCCGACGTCGCCGCCGTGACGTGCGGCTTGCGACGTCGTGCGAGTGCAATGCGTGCGCGCGCATCCCCGAACTCAACCTGAAGTTCGTCGTCCATCACGGCATGATCCTGCGCCAGCGCGTCGCCGGTCAGGAGGAGCTGCTGGGAGCCGATGTCATCCTCGTCCACCGGCTGCTCAAGAACGACGTGTTTTCATCGATGGGCCTCGAGGCATACGCGCTGTTCAGCCAGCAGTGCGTCGAGGCGATGGATGTTGACGTGTCCGCGCTTGGCATGCGCGCCTGGAGCCAGGCCTACGCACACATAGGCACCATATCCGTGTGGGTCCACGACCTTGGCCGACGCTGGCAGGAGGAGGAGTCGCGTATCCGCGTCATCGTGGACCAGCGCCAGGCGGCCTACCAGTTGGACGCGCCGACCTCGGCCCCGCCGCAAGTCGCCTGGGAGTTCGTAACGACACCGGGCCGACGGATCACCTGGCAGGTCGGGGTGACCAGCGTGGAGGTGATCGCGACGGGCAACCGTCGAGGGGTGGGGGCCACCAACCACTGCATGCACGGCAAGAGCGCGACCATCGAGGAGATCCTGGACTGGCGTCCCTACGACTATTTCACTGCGCGGACCACCGTTCCGACACCGAGGGGGCCTGTCCGCTTTGTCGTGACGACGGAGTTCGAGCCCACGCCCGGCGGGACGATCGTCCACCAGCGGTTCGGGGCGCCCAAGACGCCCAAGGAGCGCGCCCTCATGGAGCAGATGATGTCCGGGATGGCGGAGGCATTGCAGATAAGCACAACCCATCTGACCGAGCTGCTCGATGAGGAGGTCGAGCGACGCGGGCGGGACGCCATCGATGAGCCCCCTCTGCCACGGCCCCGACCGGAGGGACCGGCAGTCTCCGCTCGATAGGTTTGCCAGGAGGAGAGCTCGCGACGAGACCTCGAACACCAGCGATCATCGCCCTCGTGCTTGGGTGTGGGTTGGTTGTCGGTCGCCCTGGGGAAGCTAAGCCTCCAACCTGTGCCTGCGCCGCGTCTGAGAAGGTCAGGGCAGCCCCATCTGGGCGGACGCGTTCCAAATCGATGCTCGCCCCAACGGCCAGGAGCAAGGCGGTCCGCCACGGCGCGTTCCGCTCGTGGGTGTCCATGACGAAGATGCGCGATCGCCGGCGATGCTGCTCGACCTGCTGGCCGTGCTATTGATCAATCCGCTCGGGCCGTCGGCTCTCAGAGCGGGAATTGAGAGCCGAAAGACCTGTGTGAGCTAAATGAGATTGCCGATCCGAACGTGCGGAAGCTATACCTGCACGAAGAGGTAGAGGCTCAATTACGCAGCCGCTCAGCAGCCTGACGGGGAAGTGGGCGCCTCACGCTGCGAGTCACACGCGCATAATCGCCCAACCTCGCTCCAATCTGCACGGTCGTGATCCTGCTTACCCAAGTTGCGGCCGACGGTTCTTTTGCGCCCGAGTGGATGCATACCCGTCTGGCCATATGCGGCCACCCTGTGAATCTCTTAGTGAGCCAATTGCGAGACTTGAAGGACCGACTTATGGTGATTCCGGAGGCCGAGATGCACGAGCTGGCGATCGCCGAGAGCATTGTGCAGGCCGTGCAGAGCAGAATTGGTGATCGGCCCGTACGGTCGTGACGTTCTCCTTCGAGCTGGCGGCCTCCGGCACTCCACTCGAAGGCGCTGAGCTCGTCATCGACGAGCCGCGAGGCCGGCTTCACTGCCGGAGCTGTGGGCAGCACGTCGGGCGGAGCGACCTGCTGCTGCTCTGCGAGTGCGGCAGTGCCGATGTGGAAGTGACGTCCGGCCGGGAGCTCGCCTTGGTGAGCGTGGAGGTGACCTAGATGTGTAGCACGTGTGGTTGCGGCACCGACGAAGTCCGGGTGACCGTTCTGAATCATGATCACCATCACTCTCATGATCATGACACTGCTGAGCACGTTCACACAGACCATGATCAGGATCGGACGCACTCCATTCAGCTAGAGCAGGCGGTTCTGGCAAAGAATGATTATCTGGCTGCTCACAACCGGGAGTGGCTCGGCGCGCGTGGCCTCGCGGCTATCAATGTGATGAGTTCGCCGGGCTCGGGCAAGACAACGCTGCTGGAACGTACGATACGTGACTCGGGCTTGACTCTCAGCGTCATCGAAGGCGACCAGGAGACCACGGTGGATGCCGAACGCATCCATGCCGCAGGTGCCCGCAGCGTCCAGGTGAACACCGGTGCCGGCTGCCACCTCGACGCGGCGATGATCCACCGCGCTCTCGACCAGCTGCAACCCGAGCGCGGTGTTGTCGTCATCGAGAACGTGGGAAATCTCGTCTGTCCTGCCCTTTTCGATCTCGGCGAGGCCCGGCGGGTCGTGATCATCTCAGTCACCGAAGGCGACGACAAGCCACGGAAGTATCCACACATGTTCAGCGCTGCCGACCTGATCGTGATCAACAAGACGGACCTGCTGCCGTACGTGGACTTCGACGTGGACAGGCTGACGACCGATGCGCGAGCGCTGCGTCCAGAACTGGAGGTTCTGACGCTGTCCGCACGCACCGGGGAAAACGTGGACTCCTGGTACGCCTGGCTAGCGAACTTGCGGCCCGTCAACGGTTTAGTGCTTTCTCAGCCTGCGTAAAGCAGCCACTCTTGACACCCGCCCGCGCCGCGTGCGGAGATGAGGTCAGGGACTGCGCAAGTGAGCCGACGGTCGGCCCCGGCAGCTAGGGGAGCAATGTCGCTTCCCCGGAGAGGGCGCTGATGCCCGTAGCCGAAGCAGCCCGAGCGAAGGCGGCTCAGGCTGAAGACACCCTGATCCATGTTCTGTGGATCAACGCAGGACTCAGCTGCGACGGTGACTCGGTCGCCCTGACTGCGGCCACCCAGCCCAGCATCGAGGAGATCGCGCTAGGGGCGCTGCCCGGGCTGCCGCAGATCGCCGTGCACTGGCCGCTGATCGATTTTGAGTGCGGACCCAACGGTGGCGCGGACGACTTCCTCGAATGGTTCTTCAAAGCCGATCGTGGGGAATTAGAGCCGTTCGTGCTTGTGGTCGAGGGCTCCATCCCTAACGAGAAGCTGCACGACGAGGGTTACTGGTGCGGCTTCGGCAACAACCCGGCGACCGGGCAGCCGATGACCACCAGTGAGTGGTTGGACCGTCTCGCACCCAAGGCGACGGCGATCGTTGCGGCCGGCACCTGCGCCACATACGGCGGCATCCATGCCATGGCCGGCAACCCGACGGGTGCCATGGGAGTGCCCGACTATCTCGGCTGGGACTGGACGTCCAAAGCAGGCATCCCGATCGTCTGTGTGCCAGGCTGCCCGATCCAACCGGACAACTTGTCGGAGACCCTCACCTACCTGCTCTACATGGCAACCGATCAGGCGCCGATGATCCCGCTTGACGAAGCGCTCCGGCCCACCTGGCTGTTCGGTAAGACGGTGCACGAGGGCTGTGACCGAGCCGGCTACTACGAGCAGGCCGACTTCGCGACCGAATACGGATCGCCGAAATGCATCGTCAAGCTCGGCTGCTGGGGCCCGGTGGTCAAGTGCAACGTGCCAAAGCGCGGCTGGATGAACGGGTTGGGGGGTTGCCCGAATGTCGGCGGCATCTGCATCGGCTGCACTATGCCGGGCTTCCCTGACAAGTTCATGCCATTCATGGACGAGCCGCCCGGCAGCAAGCTCTCGACGACAGTTGTGACGGCCTGGGGCGCCAGCCTCCGCAAGCTCCGCAGTGTCACTACGCACACGGTCGACCAAGAACCGAAGTGGCGCAAGCCTGGTTCGCAACTTCTTACCGGCGCCAAACGTACCTGGTAACCCCTTCGCCTCAGCTCAGAAAGCCGAGTTCACCGTGACGACAACCCAGGTCCAGCCCAGCAAGTTCACCGAGAACGAGAAGGGTCTCGTCGAAATGGCGTGGGATCCGATCACTCGGATCGTCGGCAGCCTCGGGATCTACACCAAGATCGACTTCAACGCCAAGACCGTCGCAGAGTGCCACAGCACTAGCTCGATCTTCCGCGGCTATTCGATCTTCATGAAGGGGAAAGACCCGCGCGACGCGCATTTCATCACCAGCCGGATCTGCGGCATCTGCGGGGACAACCACGCGACCTGCTCGTGCTACTGCCAGAACATGGCGTACGGGGTGAAGCCGCCGCATCTAGGCGAATGGATCGTCAACCTCGGCGAGGCCGCCGAATACATGTTCGATCACAACATCTTCCAGGAGAACCTGGTCGGGGTCGACTACTGCGAGAAGATGGTCGGCGAGACGAACCCCGGCGTACTGGAGCGGGCGAACAACACCGAAGCGCCGCACGCGGCCGATCACGGCTATCGGACGATCGGCGACATCATGCGCTCGCTGAACCCCTTCACTGGTGAGTTCTACCGTGAGGCGCTTCAGGTCAGCCGGATGACTCGCGAGATGTTCTGCCTGATGGAAGGCCGGCACGTCCACCCCTCGACGCTCTACCCGGGCGGCGTCGGTACGGTCGCGACCATCCAGTTGATGACCGACTACTTAACGCGGCTAATGCGTTACGTGGAGTTCATGAAGAAGGTCGTGCCGATGCACGATGACCTCTTCGACTTCTTCTACGAGGCTCTGCCCGGCTACGAGG
>JAJTCL010000373.1 GCA_021323255.1 Propionibacteriaceae bacterium
GGTCTCGAAGTGCACCAGCTCATAGGTCATCTCGTCGTGGTTTTGCAGCGCGTGCACCAATGAGGCCGGCTCGACGCCGTGCTTTGTCGCCAGGTTGAGTGTGAGCCGGACAAACTCGGTGTCGCCCGTCGCCATTGCGTGGTGATAGGCCGGTCGGTTGATGAAGTCGTAGGAAAGATCGGCACCGCGCTCCGCGGTGCTCTTGATGTCGTCGATGGTGAGATTGAGTTCCTGGAAGGTGAAGCCACCGACCTTGCGCACCATGCTGGCTATCAGTTGGTTGGCAGCCTCGGAGAGCGGATGGCCTTCGGACCAGGCAGGTGAGTCCTCTGCGCTCTTCTCTACGCCGAGGAAGCCGTTGGCATCCAGTCGCAGGGCACCGCTACCAAGATCACCTAGTGAGTGCAGCGCATCTCCGATCACCAGTCGCATGCCGGCGAAGCTCGGATCCAGCCAGTTGATCGAGGGCTGGCCTGCTTTGAAGTAGTGCAGATAAACCCAACGGCGTTCCACGCCGTCTGGCCCCAGCACCGGTGCGGTGACACTCCAGTTGGTGTCCTTGACACCAGCCTCGTAGAAGATCACTCGTTGCATGCGCCCGATGATGTAGCCGTGTTTGGCCAGTTGATCTTCTGCCTCGATGTCGAGGTTGACCGAATCGCCAGTGGTCACGATGGGCAACAAGTGCCAGTCCTTGGGCTCGATCTCGACCATGTGGTAGACGCCTGGATAGTCGCCAACCTTCATCTCGGCAAGCCGGAAATCCGAACCCTTGCCGGTGTGGCCCGGCACGATGTCGTCGATCACCATCCCGAGATGGCCCGCGGCCACCTCAGAGATCGCACGGAACTCCTCTTCGGTTCCGAACGCCTCGTCGATTGCGTTACTGATCCGGTCGAAGTGCCCATCCACGCTCGGGGTGTAGTCCCAGCCGAGGAGGCCGCCAGCCCGTTTGACCGGGCCAGTGTGTACGCCGTCGATGCCGATCTCCTCAAAGGCGGCCCACAGATCCTCGTCGCCGAGGGTTCCCAGGAATGATGTGCCGGGCTTGGTGATCATGGAAATCGGATATGCGGTGAACCACACTGACGACTTGTGGATCGCAGCCCGGGGATCCGGATTGGCATAGGGGTTCTGCCACATGCTGCCCTGGCCAGAGAACAGTGTGGCGAACCTCTTTGCATCCTCGAGCATCGAGCGTTCCACAAGCCACCCGACGTAGGCGGGGTTGTCGCCCCTGGGTTTGCCGGTGCGCTCGGCCCTCGGTCCAATGGTGAAAAGATCCCGGAGCCGGCCTTTCGGCCGCAGCCGCCTGGGCCGTGCTGGGTAGCGCTGTTCGTCGTAGGAGATCTCGCTCGGTTCGTGCGCCTCAGGTGCCGGCAGCTCAGCGTCAGTCTCGCCCATGGGCCCCCCAGTTCACGCCCATCCGCTGGGAATTGCGGACGCTGCTCACGCTAGTGCACAGGTACGGCAACTGCGTCTAGTGTCACCGCGTCAGAACTGGGCCTGCCAGCCCGGGCTGCCCAGCTTGGACTCGATCTGCTTGTCAAGATCAACTCCTAGCTGCCGAGCAAGGATTGCGGCTGTGATCACTACATCGGCGAGCTGCTCGCCGACATCGTCCGGGGCACTGTAGCCCAAGCCTTGACTCATGGCGCGCCGCAGACTCTTGACACTGTCCCCGGAACTCTCGACGAGACGCAGAGCGGTGTCGGTCAGGGAGTCCTCGCCATCCCGCTCCCGCAGCCCATCTGCGAGCGCGATGATCCTTGGGTCCGTGGCGACCATCGCCAGATCGGGATCGGGGTCCCCGCCCAGGATGAGAAAGCGGTAACCGATGATCTCTGCCCTGAACCCACGCTCTCCGGGTCGCCGTTCGCGCAACTCGCTGAAGACAACCCCAGCTGCCCGGTGCAACAGAAACAGCCCGCTCAGTTCATGCGGAGGTACATGGATCTGGAACTCGATGCCGAGCCCACGCGGAACGATGTAAGGATCGCTCGGCGGCACCAGCTCGATCCGCGAGCGTGCCAGTGAGAGGCACGCGCGGGGCTCCTCCTGCTGCCGGACAGCCTGATACTCGACCTTCCAGCCAGCCTGGCTGAAGAGCGACGCGGCGGCGTATGGATCCTCGGTTGCAAGCAGGGGGGCAAGCATTCGTGACTCCAAACACAAGCAGTTGCGCTGTTCCTCACTCTTGCACAGATGAGCCGGACTGGCGTGCGACGCGACGCAGGAGATCTCGACCAGATTGGAAAGCCGTGCCGACGGCGGTGAGCACAGCGCCACCGGGAGCCACAACGATCACATCAGCATCCGCAGACGCGCAGCGGCCGGGCCGGCGGATGAGATAGGTCGGAAAGCCTAGACTCGGAGCGATCATGCCGAGGCATCAAACGCGGACCGGCGATGCGACTAGATCCCGGAGATTGGCCTCCCTAGGCGCGGCGCTGTTAATGATCATCGTCGGAGGTTGCTCCAGCGCCGGGCCGCCGGCTCCAACCGAAACAGTCCGCGAACTGAGCTGGAGCCGCATCACACTGCCTGAGTCGGTCGCGGCATCTTCACTTGCCGATGCCTCGGAGGCGTTGCTGGTCGGCGGACGCGCATCATCAGGCGGAGATCATCCGGTGCTCTTCGTGGTGGATGCGTCCGGCTCGCCGCGGGCAGTGCCCCTGCACCCGACCAGCCCGTACGCGAAAGTGGCCGACCTGATGTCGGTGGCCGCACGTGGTGAGGAGGTCGTTGCTCTCGGAGCCGCACACGGCGGGGCCCATGCGAACGTCCGCTGGACCGCCTGGACCGGCTCGAAGCAGCGTCTTGTGGAGTACCCGCAGACGTTCGAGACGTTCGGCGGCCAGAGCGCGGGCGGGCTGCTCGACATCGTGATCACTTCCGCGGGGGCGGCAATTGCGGGCACCTGGGCAGCCAGCAAAGGAGGACTCGAGGCGGCGGTGTGGCTTCCGCGCGGCCCGAAGTGGATCCGCCAGGAGTCTGCTGGCACTGCGCTCGCCAATACCCCGGAGCTTCAGGTGGCACCGCGCGCGGCAAGCGCCGGGGGCTCGACCATGATCATTTCTGGATCGGTGATCACCTTCGGGGATGGGGTTGAGCAACGAGCCGCAGTGTGGACCTGGCCGA
>JAJTCL010000374.1 GCA_021323255.1 Propionibacteriaceae bacterium
TCGATGGGAAACTCGGCATCGTGCTGGTTCGCAGCGACCTCCCCAGCAGCTTTCTCGATCGCAGCGGCGTACTCCTGCTTCAAGACGCCAAGCGCGGCGTTGGTCTTGGCGGCCGCCTCCTTGATCAGGCCAAGGGCGCCGATCAACTCGGAGTTGATCGGTATGCCGGAGATGGGAAAGTTCTCGACGGCGCGTTGAGTCTGCGCCTTCCACAACGCCGCGGCCGGCACCCGCACCTCGCCCATCGTGTCGCGCTCGATGCGATGCTCGCCCGGATCAGTTGACTGGGTCATGGAGCACATTCTTGCCTAGCTTCGGAGAGGGAATACGGCGGTCTGGAAACCGTATAGATCACATACCGAACGCGACGCTCGCCACGGGAGACTTCGATGACGTGCTCCCGGGTGGATGGCGCCATTCCTTCCAGCACTGCCCGCAGCATGGGCGCGGCGGACTGGCACCAAATTGCCAGCATGCCGCCGGCAGTCAGTTGGGCGTACGCCACCCGTAGCACCTCCCCCGTGTAGAGCGCGCGGTTCTGGCCATGGATCAAGAAGTCCGGGCCGTTGTCAACGTCGAGCACGATCGCGTCCCACGGCCCGACCAGCGCGTCGCATTGCCCTTGGAGGACGAGCCGGACATCTCCTGTGTGCAGGCGGATCCGCGGATCCGAGGCAACCGCCGCCAGCCTCTCGGTGACTCCTTGATGTGCCCAATCGATCAAACACGGTTCGATCTCCACAACATCGATTTCGGCGATTTCCTGAGCCGAGATCGCGGAGGCCGTGTAGCCCAAACCCAAACCACCGATCAGCACCCGCTGGGCGTGACCGCTCGGTATGGCGAGTTCGCCCAGCAGGTACTCCGTCGAGGTCTCGGTGCTGTCCATGACGAACACACCGTTGATGATCAACTCTTCGGCCTCGCGCACGCCATCAAGACGACGCCGCAAGACGACCTCGCCACGCGGGCCGTCGTGCCGGGCGAGCGTCTCGATCGTCGGCATCACCCAGACAGTGTCGCCGATTGCCAGGCAGTCGAACTTTGGCGCGGTCTGTGAAGATGAGGATGTGGCGCGTACCAAGAGGCCAGCGACGGCAGGAGACATGATCCGCTCGCTCGCTTTGATCGTGATTCCGCTGGCCGTGATCGCGGCCATTTTCACCAATGTGCCTGACGACCACCCGGTCAAGGAAGTCGACTGGAGACCAGTGCTGGCCACAGCACGAAAACAGGCTCCGTTCGAAGTTCTCGCGCCAGCCAATCTTCCGGCCGGCTGGCGCGCCACCCGGGTGAACTGGGTGCCACAAGGAAGGCCTTACCTCAACGGCGAGGCATCGCCGCGCAATCTGTGGCAGATCGGATTCCTCACCCCCGACAACGTCTACATCGATCTGAACCAAGGCGACCTGCAGCCGCAGGAAATGGTTGACGAGCAGTCACGGGCAGGTACCTCTGACGGCAGCAGTACTGTCGCTGGCCAGACCTGGCAGCGTCTGGTCAGTCCCGATGGCCGAACCAGGTCGCTGGTGCTGCACGGCCCCAAAGCCACCACCATCGTGTCCGCCGATCTGCCGTATGAGGCGTTGGAGGCGTACGCCTCGAGCCTGTCCAGCACGAGTTGATTGGCTCTGCTCGCGCGGCGCCCCTGGGAGCTGGTGCCGTCGTCACTCTTCGCGAAACGGAGAAGCATGTTCCGCTCATCGTCCCTCCGATCACCGGCGGGCGCCTACCGACGCTCGCAGAGCAGCTCAGGTTTCCTCAGTAGCAGCAGGGTCTTTGGTTCGAGCGCCGTCCACCTTCGCCTTGGCTCCGTCGAGCCAGGTCTGGCAGATGGCAGCAAGCTGCTCGCCGCGTTCCCACAACGCAAGTGACTCTTCTAGCGACGCACCGCCCGACTCCAGCCGCTGGACGATGAGAGCCAGTTCATCCCGCGCCTGCTCGTAGCTGAGCGTCTCCGGGTTGACTGCTGGATCCGTCATTCTCCTCCTTGCGGTCTCAGCTGCGTCACGTTGAGCGCCAGCTGCCCGTCGGCCAGCTTTGCTAAAAGATCATCTCCGACATTGACCTGATCGACCGATCGAACCGCGACGCCGTGTGGGCCGAGCAGAATCGAGTAGCCGCGATTCAGTGTGGCCTGCGGCGACATTGCCCGGATCCGCGCCAAGTGATGTCCGACCAGAGCTGACTCGCGGTCGATCGTTGATCCGATAGCTCGATGGGCGCGATGCCTGAGCTCGGCCAGCTGTTCGTAACGCCGGTCAAACGTTGCAGTTGGATCAGTGAATACCCGGCGCGAACGCAACCCGTCGAGCACTTCTTGCTGCCGGCCGACCAGGCGGGACACAGCCTGGACCATGCGCTCCCGAGCCTGCTGCACTCGAGCTCTTTCCTCGGCGACGTCTGGAACCACATGCTTTGCCGCATCGGTCGGTGTCGAAGCGCGATAGTCGGCGACAAGGTCGAGGATCGGGCTATCTGACTCGTGCCCGATGGCGCTCACTACCGGTGTACGGCAGGCGGCCACGGCTCGAATAAGGCCCTCGTCGGAGAAGGGCAGAAGGTCTTCGACGGAACCGCCGCCGCGGGCAATGACGATGACTTCAACCTGGGGGTGTCGGTCCAGGTGTTGTACCGCGGCTATGAGTTGCTCGCATGCCTGTGGTCCCTGGACGAGTGCGTATCGGGTGACAATCCGTACCGCCGGCCAGCGCCGCCGCGCGTTTTCCATCACGTCGCGCTCCGCTGCGCTGCCCTCCCCGGTGACCAGCCCCACTGAGGTGGGCAGAAAAGGCAACGACTTCTTCAGTGACCGGTCGAAGAGGCCCTCGGCCTGCAGCAGGCGCTTGGTCTGCTCCAGCCGGGCCAACAGCCGTCCCTCGCCGATGGGGGTGATCGCATCGCAGGAGAAGACGAACCGGCCGGAACTCTCGAAGTACGACGGTTTGATCCGAGCCACCACCGTCGCACCTTCGGTCAGGGGCCCAGCTGAGTCCAGGGTGAGCGGTGATGTCGTCACCGACACCGACACCTCCGCGAGCTTGTCGCGCAGCGTCAGGAAGATGGTCCGGGTTCCTGAGCGTCGATTGATCTCGATCAGTTGGGCCTCGACCCAAACTGCTCCGAGGCGCTCCACCCAG
>JAJTCL010000054.1 GCA_021323255.1 Propionibacteriaceae bacterium
GGGTCATGCTCTCGGCGGTCGCGAGCGTGGATCGGTATCCCGGCCAGGTCGAGCTCGGTGAGCATGTTGGTGTAACCGAGCTCGGTGGCAAAGCTCAATCCGAAGACATCGAACTCACCAACCGGCCGGTGCGAGTCCAGCGTGAACTGGGGCACATCGTGCTCGCGCATCAGCGCTTCCAAGTCGGCCCAGACCGCGTACGTGCGCTCGGCAAGGATCCAGTCCTGCTCGTTGAGGATCTCGTACAAGATCGCGATCCCCTGATTCGGCAGACCCACCTCGTACGCATCCGGATAGCTGAGGCACCAGCGAACCTCCACCGACTCCCAGTCTTTGATCACGCTGTTCAGTTCCCCACCCACATACTGAATGGGCTTGCTGACGCGCGCCAGCAAGGGTTCGAGGCGCGGGAATACCGAAGCCGGGCCGGTCGCAGTCGTCGTCATGACGGTCCCAGCGTAATGGCGGCCCCGCGATCAACCGCCGGTCAGGCGAGGTCAGGGAACCACAGCGCAATCTCGCGCTTGGCTGACTCCAGAGAATCGGAGCCATGGACCAGGTTTTCCCGATTGGACAGGGCGAAGTCGCCACGAATGGTGCCAGGCGCCGCCTTCCGTCCGTCGGTCGCGCCGTTGATGGTACGGACCACATCGATGGCTTCGTCGCCCTCAACAATCATCGCTACGGAGGGACCGGAGGTGACGAACAGCCGTAGGGGCGGGTAGAACGGCCGCTCCACGTGCTCTGCGTAAAGCTGGTCGGCGAGTTCACCGGTCATCTGACGCAGCTCCATTGCCACGATCGTCAGACCCTTGGATTCGAAGCGGCTGATGATGGCCCCGGCGAGACCGCGGCGCACAGCGTCCGGCTTGATCAGTACGAAGGAACGCTGGGTCGGCACAGGCGGTGCGACGTAAGTCATGCCAGCACCCTAGTGCCCTGCGCCTGGCCCAGGGACTATATGTCGCCGCCCTCTGGGGAAGCCTCCATCCGGGAATCCAGCCGCTTGCCCATCGCGAACGACATCACCCACACTGCAGCGAACAGCGCCCCCACAACGAACATGGTCGTCGTCAGGAATCCGAGAGCGAGACCGGCGCCTTGGACGACCCAGCCAAGGACATAGCCGACCCGTGAGCGCAGCAGTGCAGCGGCCACCAGGGCGAGCAGCGCTGCGCAACCTGCAAATCCCGCGGCCGCTGCAGCGGATACCTCCGAGACCAAGATCATGCCCGGAATGGCCAGCCCGAAGACGACCACCTCGAAGATCAGCAGCGTCATCAGCACGACCCGCATCGGGTTGCCCGGGCTGAGAGTGATCACCGCCAATCCTGGTCGCTCTGGTAACCGTTTTCGGAATAGTCAGGGTCCCAGTCGTCGTCGAGATCCTCACCGGCTGCCGGGACAACCACCGGCTCCTCCCTGACGAGCAAGGCGCGTGCCTCACTGATCGCAATCACCGATCCGCTGATCAGCACACCTGCCGAGCCCACGACGTCCGCCTCCGCGAGCGCTACCGCTCGTTCGATCGCGTCGTCCAGCCTGGGGACGACAGTGACCCGTGAAGCGCCGAAGATCTCCTCGGCCAGCTCTCCGAGCTTCTCAGCCGGCAGTCCGCGGGAGGTAGAGGCGACCTGGGTAATCACGACTTGGTTCATGACCTCCTCGAAGACCTCCAGGACGCCGCGCGCATCCTTGTCCGCCATAACCGCGACAACACCGATCAACGGGGTGAAGGCGAAGGCTTCCATGATCGCGGCTGCGGCCGCGCGGGCGCCGTGGGGGTTGTGCGCCGCATCCAATACCACTGCCGGTGAGCGGCGCACCAACTCCAGCCGGCCGGGAGAGCGGACCTGCGCGAAGCCCTCGCGGACCACATCAGGATGCAGCGCCTTGAGTCCGAGAAACGCCTCAGTAGCGGCGAGTGCCTGGGCCGCATTCGCGGCCTGGTGCGCACCGTAGAGGGGCAGAAAGATGTCATCCACCGGACCGTCGGCGCCGCTGAGTCGAAGGAGTTGCCCGGCCACGGCAAGCTGCCGGTCGATGACACCGAAGTCGACGCCCTCCCTTTGTGGCAGCGCCCCTACTTCGGCACAGCGGGCCAGCAGGACTTGTGCCGCCTCGACCGTCTGGCCAGCAAGAATGGCATGCGCTCCCGGCTTGATGATCCCGGCTTTCTCCCGCGCGATCTCGGTGATGGTGCGGCCCAGCAAGTGAGTGTGATCAAGATCGATAGGAGTGATCACCGCAACGTCGGCATCGGCAACATTGGTCGCGTCCCAGGCGCCGCCCAAGCCGACCTCCACGACGGCGACGTCGACCGGCGCATCGGCGAATGCGGCGTACGCCATTGCCGTGATGATCTCGAAGAAGGTCAACGAGACGCGGTCAATCTGGCGGTCGTCGACGAGTGCGACGTACGGCTCGATCTCCCGCCACACGTCGTCGAAGCGCTCATCGCTGATCGGCTGCCCGTCGATGGCGATCCGTTCGGTCACGCTCGAGACGTGTGGACTGGTGAATCGACCAGTACGAAGGCCGTCGGCTCGCAGCAGCGATTCGATCATGGCCGCGGTACTGCCCTTGCCGTTGGTGCCCGTCAGGTGGATGACTGGGAAGGCCCGCTGTGGATCTCCGAGCAGCTCGGTCAACGCCCGGATACGGCCGAGGCTCGGTGCTGGGCGATGTTCCGGCCAGCGACTGGTGAGCGCGGCAACGATCTCGGCATGAGATTGTTCGGCAGGCATGACGCCCAAAGTCTAGAGCGGGCGCCGGCGGACCAGACTCCGCGGGCGCGGCGAGGCCGCTAGGCTGGCAGGCTGACCCCCGATACCAGCGAGCAAATGCGAGTGCACACGCTGTTGAGCTTGTTTAGGATTCACGATCATGACCACTCCGGCTGAGCCTCGAACCGACGTGCCGACAGCTGCCGGCGCAGCTGTACCGGAGAAGCCTGCACTGGAGGGTCTGGAGGACAAGTGGATAGCGCGCTGGAAAGCCGACGACACCTATGCATTCATCCGGCCGGCCAGCAGAGCCGAGGTGTACAGCATCGACACTCCCCCGCCAACCGTGTCGGGGTCATTGCATGTCGGCCACGTCTTCTCCTACACCCACACCGATCTGATCGCGCGCTTCCAGCGGATGCGAGGCAAGCACGTCTTCTATCCCATCGGCTGGGATGACAACGGACTACCCACCGAGCGACGCGTCCAGAACTTCTACGGTGTGCGCTGCGACCCGACGGTGCCGTACGACCCCGACTTCACGCCACCGGAGAAACCGGACCCCAAACACGAGCTGCGTATCAGCCGACCCAACTTCGTCGAGCTTTGCCACCAGCTCACCCACGTGGACGAGAAGGCATTCGAGGATCTCTGGCGACGCGTGGGACTCAGCGTGAACTGGTCCAGCCTCTACACCACGATCAGCGCGGACTCGATCATGGTGGCGCAGAAGGCATTCCTACGCAATGTGGTACGCGAGGAGGCCTATCTCTCTGAGGCACCGACCTTGTGGGATGTGACCTTCCAGACCGCGGTTGCTCAAGCCGAACTCGACGCCCGAGATTACCCAGGTGCTTATCACCGAGTTGCCTTCCATGCCGCAGGAGGTCCGGTGTTTATCGAGACCACCCGGCCTGAGCTCATTGCTGCGTGTGTGGCCCTCATCGCCCATCCCGACGACGAGCGCTACCGCTCACTGTTCGGTAGCACCGTCACCAGCCCGCTCTATGGAGTGGAGCTCCCGGTGCTGGCCCACCCCGCTGCCGAACCCGACAAGGGCACCGGGATCGCGATGTGTTGCACGTTCGGTGATCTGACCGATGTCACCTGGTGGCGCGAACTGCAATTGCCGGCTCGGGTGATCATCGGTCGCGACGGGCGGATCATGCGCGACCGACCAGAGTGGATTGCTGACGACGCTACCTGGCAGGTGATTGCCGGGAAGACGATCGTCTCTGCTCGGGAGCTGGTCGTAGCCGGGCTGCGCGCCTCTGGTGATCTTGATGGTGAGCCGACACCGACGCTGCGCAAGGCCAACTTCTACGAGAAAGGCGACAAGCCGCTGGAGATCGTCTCCACCCGCCAGTGGTACATCCGCAATGGCGGGCGCGATGAGGATCTGAAGCGCGTGATGTTGGAACGGGGCGCGGATCTGGAGTGGATACCGCCCCACATGCGGTACCGATACGACAATTGGGTGGGCGGCCTCAACGGTGACTGGTTGATCTCACGACAGCGGTTCTTCGGGGTTCCGTTTCCAGTCTGGTACAGCCTGGACGCCGACGCCGAACCTGACTACGACCATCCCATTCTGGCGAGTGAAGATCGCCTACCGGTCGACCCGAGCTCGGACGTCCCAGCCGGCTTCAGCGAATCTCAGCGAGGCAAGCCCGGCGGGTTCGTTGCTGATCCGGATGTGATGGACACGTGGGCGACATCCTCGCTCACCCCTCAGATCGCATGCGGCTGGGAGCGCGACCCGGAATTGTTCGACGTCACGTTTCCGATGGATCTCAACACCCATGCGCACGAGATCATTCGCACCTGGCTGTTTTCCCGCGTGGTGCGTGCTCACTTCGAAAACCATTCCGTGCCCTGGCTGCGGTGCATGATCAGCGGCTTCGTGATGGACCCGGATCGAAAGAAGATGAGCAAGTCCCGGGGCAACACGGTGGTGCCGACAGATGTGCTGGAACGTTATGGTTCCGACGCCGTACGCTGGCGCGCCGCCAAAATACGGCCCGGGCTGGATTCACCCTTTGATCAGGCGGAGATGAAGGTTGGACGCCGCCTCGCGCTGAAAGTACTGAACGCCAGCAAATTCGTGTTGGGAGCGGGTGCCCTGAGCGACCCGGCTGCCATTACCGAACCGGCCGATCTCTCACTACTCGCCCAGCTCACCGCTTCGATCAGCGAGGCCACCCGGTCGTTTGAGGCGTACGACTACACGAGCGCTCTGGAGAGTACCGAGCAGTTCTTCTGGCAGTTCTGCGACGACTACTTGGAGCTGGTCAAGGAGCGCGCGTACGGACCGGCGGAGGACTCCGGTGCCGCATCGGCCCGGGCGACCTTGACGCTCACCTTGGACATCGTCTTGCGGCTGTTCGCGCCGATCATGCCGTACGTCACCGAGGAGGTGTGGTCGTGGTGGAAGGCCGGCTCGATTCACCAGGCCCGCTGGCCGGTGCCTGATGAGGTGGTCGTCCGGGAGGATCCAGAACTGTTGAGCGATGTCTCTGCTGCGCTGATCCAGATTCGCGGTGCGAAGACGCAAGCCCGGGTGTCGATGAAGACCGAGATCAGTCTCGCCAAGTTCTACGGGACGGCGTGGGCGCTGGCGCACCTGCAGGCGGTTGCGCCGGACCTGCGTGCCGTCGGCCGGATCACCGGGGATGTCATTTGGGTTGAGACCGACGGCCCGATAGCTGTTGACGTAACTCTGGCGTCACCCACGTAACCACTCGCCACTCGAAGAACCGGTCACCGCCCAGAACCGCCGCATTCTCACACCTGACGGCCGCTCGGCTCCGGATTGCGCGCGCCGCCGTGCTAAGGAGGAGCGAGCGGAGGTGCTCTTTGCTCTGCGAGCGACGACGAAGTAGGCGGCAACCCAAGCGCGATCCGCGCGGAGCGAGCGAAGCGAGTGGAGCAATCAAATCGGGCGCGGAGCGAGTCCGCATGGGAGTCGATCATGCGTGTGTTGCACCGGGCAGCCGAGATCCCGATGACCCCGCAGCAGGAGATCTTCGACGAGCGGGACCGCTTCATAGCTCGTGCCGACTTGCGGATCGACGGGACTCGGCGGGAGGCTGATGTCCACTGGAACGCGACCGCGCACTCCTCGCCGACCGTTGGGAGCGGCATGGTTTCACCTCAAAACACCTGCAGCGGGACGGCGCCGCAATCATCGCCGACGCCGACCGCCTGTTGGGACGGGCCTGGAATCCGTGTCGGCTGGCTGCGTGGCAGCACCTACTCGACCACTCGCTCCTGGGACGGGCTGCCCGCGCCCGCGCGTACCGCAACTCGCGGCGAGCTGTTGCCGAAACCGGTCAGATGCAAGAGGGAGCAGGCCGCGATCTAGGTGGTACGTGACCGGTTGCGGTGGGGACGATTCAGGCGCTCTTCTCGCGGCGCTCACGCTTGGCGAGCTTGTCGCGTGGCACCAGAGTCGGCAACACCGAGTCCCTGACGACTTCGTCGGTAATGATCACCTGGGCGATGTCATCGCGGCTCGGCACGTCGTACATGACATTGAGTAGGACCTCTTCAAGAATCGCCCGCAACCCGCGCGCGCCCGTGCCGCGTAGCAGTGCAAGATCGGCAATCGCCTCGACCGCGTCTGGAGTGAACTCCAATTCCACTCCGTCGAGCTCGAACAGCTTGCGGAACTGCTTGACCAGCGCGTTGCGCGGCTCGACCAAGATGCGGATCAGCGAGTCACGGTCCAGCGGGCTGACCGAGGAGATCATCGGCAGCCGCCCGATGAACTCTGGGATCAAGCCGAACTTGATCAAGTCCTCCGGCCGTACGTCGTGGAAGGGGTCGTCCGAGTCGGGCTGACGAGTGGTGATGTCATTGTTGAAGCCCAACGGGCGCTTGCCGACCCGCTGGGCGACGATGTGGTCCAGGCCTGCGAATGCGCCGCCGACGATGAACAACACGTTGGTGGTGTCGATTTGGATGAAGTCCTGATGCGGATGCTTCCGACCCCCCTGCGGCGGCACCGATGCCGACGTACCTTCCAAGATCTTCAGCAACGCCTGCTGGACACCCTCGCCGGAAACATCACGGGTGATGGAGGGGTTCTCACTCTTCCGGGCGATCTTGTCGACCTCGTCGATGTAGATGATCCCGGTCTCGGCCTTCTTGACATCGAAGTCCGCTGCCTGAATGAGCTTGAGCAAGATGTTCTCGACGTCCTCACCGACATAGCCCGCCTCGGTCAACGCTGTCGCATCCGCGATCGCGAAGGGCACGTTGAGCATCTTGGCCAGGGTTTGGGCGAGGTAGGTCTTGCCGCAGCCGGTGGGTCCGATCAGCAAAATGTTGGACTTGGCGAGCTCGACACTGTCGTCCTCGGCGCGCCGGGCAGGGTTGGCTGCTTCAGCGCGGACGCGCTTGTAGTGGTTGTAGACAGCGACGGCCAGGGCCTTCTTGGCGTTGGTTTGCCCGATCACGTAGCTGTCGAGGAAATGCCGGATCTGATGAGGCTTGGGCAGCTCATCGAGCAGGCCGACCTCGGCGCCTTCGGAGAATTCTTCCTCGATGATCTCGTTGCAAAGATCGATGCACTCGTCACAGATATAGACACCCGGACCAGCGATGAGCTTCTTGACTTGCTTCTGGCTCTTCCCGCAGAAGGAACACTTCAGCAAGTCGCCGCTCTCTCCGATGCGCGCCACACCGCCTCCTCTCCGACGCCCGATCGTGTGGCTCGGTTTCCCACCCTAGCCTGACGACTCCGTGAAGTGGAGGACATTTCGTCCACCTGTTAGACTCACGTTGCCACTAGACCGGAACTGCCTTGAGCGATGTCAAGACCTCGTCGATCAGGCCATATTCAAGAGCCTGCTCTGCCGTAAGGTACTTATCCCGCTCGATGTCTCGACTAACCTCGTCTGTCGTCTTGCCGGTGTCTTCAGCCAGCATCTGCTCCATCAGCGCCCGGATACGCAGGATCTCCCTGGCCTGGATCTCGATGTCAGAGGACTGCCCGTAGCCACCTTCGGTTGCCGGCTGGTGAATCAGGATTCGGCTGTTCGGCAGCGCCAGCCGCTTGCCCTTGGTGCCGGCCGCCAAGATCACCGCGGCGGCCGAGGCCGCCTGCCCGAGGCACACCGTGCGTACGTCTGGCTTGATGTAACGCATGGTGTCGTAGATCGCGGTGAGGGCGGTGAACGACCCGCCGGGCGAGTTGATGTAGATCTCGATATCGCGCTCGGCGTCCATCTGTTGCAGGCAGAGCAACTGAGCCATCACGGCATTGGCGATGTCGTCGGAGATCGGCGTGCCGAGGAAGATGATCCGATCCTCGAAGAGTTTGGTGTACGGGTCGATCCGGCGCATGCCGTACGACGTACGCTCCTCCCACTGCGGGATGTAGTAGTCCATCGTGGGAGAGAAAGGCTGACCCAGAGCGAAGGGTTGCGAAGCCAATCCGTTGGTCATCTCGATTCGCTCCTTCACTGGTTGGGGGCCTGAGGTGAGGGAATCTGCGCAGCAGTCTCAAAGACGTGATCAATGAAGCCGTACGCCTGAGCCTGCTCTGCGGTGAACCACCGGTCCCGGTCGGAGTCTGCCTCAATCTGCTCGAGTGTCTGGCCGGTGTGCTCGGCAATCAGCTTCTGCATGGTCGACTTGATATGCAGCGACTGCTCGGCCTGGATCCGGATATCGCTTGCCGTGCCGCCAAGGCCGCCAGAAGGTTGATGCATCATGATCCGGCTGTGCGGCAGGGCGTACCGCTTGCCTTTCTCGCCCGCGCACAACAAGAACTGACCCATCGATGCAGCCAAACCGATCGCCACGGTCGCCACGTCGTTGGAGATCCACCTCATGGTGTCGTAGATCGCCATCCCAGAGTCGACCGATCCGCCAGGTGAGTTGATGTAGAGGTAGATGTCCTTATGTGAATCTTCAGCGTTCAGCAACAGCATCTGAGCGCAGATGGCGTTGGCGTTTTCGTCCTTGACTTCAGAGCCGAGAAAGATGATGCGGTTCTGCAGCAAGGATTGGTAGACGTTGTCGTCGAGTCCAAAACCGTTGCGGTTGCCAGAGTTGTTGTAGCTGTTGGGACGCGGTGCCCACTCGGGCTGATTGAAATGGCTGAGAAACGAAGAGCCGGGAGTCGGGTTCACGTTGACGAACCTACCCCGGAGCGTCTGGCGAGTCTCGGGGAAATCAGGCGTGTTCGCTGTCGGCGCAGAAGGGCGAAATCAACAAGGGCTGATGCGCAACCCACCGATCATGGAACGCGAACCTCCGACCTCCTACACCAGGGCCGAAGCGTTAAGAGCTTGGGTTCTGAGCCGGTTCCGCTGTTGGCTCCTCGGCAACCTCGCCAGCGACATCCTCAGGCTGGACTTCTGGATCGCCGTACGTGCCGTCCTCGTGGAGCTTTGCCAGTTCGACCACCGAGCCATTGGAATCGGTCACGGTAGCGGACTCCACGATCATGGCCAGCGCCTTGCCGCGACGGATCTCCAGCATGTACTCCTCGATGTGGTGCGGATGTTCCTTCAGGTGATCCGCGACCTGCTGTGGCGGAACGCCGTCAGTCTGAGCCTTACGCACGATGTGTTGAGTGAAGTCGTTCTGATCAACCTCGAGTGAGTGCTCTTCGGCAACCTTGTCCAAGATGATCTGCGCCTTGAGAGCTTGGCCGGACCTTTCTTCGAGGTCGGCCCAGAATTCGTCCTCGGTCTGCTCCTGGCCGACGTCGGCGAGGTACTGCTCGATAGTCAGCCCCGCCTGTCCGAGTTGCTCGGTGATCTGCTGACGGCGATTGTCGACCTCGGAGGTGAGGAGATGCTCTGGCACCTCGAGAACCACCTGTCCGACGAGGGTCTCCAGGACCGCGTCGCGAGCCTGACTCGCCTGCTCGAGTCGAGCAATCCGGGTGAGGCGCTCCTCGATGTTGGCACGCAGCTCCTCGATGGTGTCGAATTCCGATGCTTCCTGGGCGAACTCATCGTCGGCATCCGGCAGTTCAGAAGTTTGCACCTTGGTGACGGTGACCTGAATGTCGGCTTCCTCGTCCTTCAGCGGCCCGCTGACCAGCGTCGAGGCGAAGGTCGCGGATTCGCCGGCGGACAGCCCGGTGACCGCCTCGTCAAGTCCGTCGAGCATCTGCCCGGACCCAACGGTGTACTCCACCTCTTCGGCAGCTGCATCTTCCAGCGGTTCCCCGTCCCTGCTGGCGAGGAGGTTGATCGTGACGATGTCACCCTCAGCCGCGGGGCGCTCCACGGTTTCCCGTGATCCGAAGCGGTTGCGCAGCACGTCGAGTTGCTGGTCGACCAGTGTGTCCGGCACCTCCAGCGGGTCAACCTGAGCTTGCAGGGTGGAAAAGTCCGGAAGCTCGAACTCGGGGCGTACGTCGACCTCCGCAGTGAACTCGATGACGTCACCGTCCTCGAGTTTGGTGACCTCGACGTCAGGCTGGGCCAGCGGTGACAGATTGTTTTCGGTGATGGCGGCGCCATAGAAACCCTGCCAGGAGTCGTTGAAAGCCTCTTGGATGATGACTCCACGACCAAAGCGTTGGTCGATCACCAAAGGCGGGACCTTGCCGCGCCGGAACCCAGGAATGTTCACCGACTTGGCGACCTCGGCGTACGCCTTGTCCATACTGGGCTTGAGATCCGCGAACGGCACCTCAACGGTGATCTTGACCCGGCTCGGGCTCAACTGCTCGACGGTGCTTGGCACGCTGGTTACTCCTGTGATCGCAGCGCGGACGGAATAGGGACCGCCCGAGCTTGGCTCACGCTGAGCCGCGGCAATCCTACGGGGCACGCGTAACCCGGCCAAACCTCCGTACGGCACGTCCGGTCAACTGGATTGGTCGGCGCACTCGAGTGCCCTACACTCGTCGCGAACGTTCGGACCAGGCCGGACGGCCGGGGCGTAGCGTAGCGGCTAGCGCGTCTGCTTTGGGAGCAGAAGATCGCAGGTTCGAGTCCTGTCGCCCCGACTCCATGAACGCAGCCGAACGCCCTCGGGCCGCAACTCGTCATGGACATGCGGGTGTAGCTCAATGGCAGAGCCCCAGCCTTCCAAGCTGGTCATGCGAGTTCGATTCTCGTCACCCGCTCCACCACGAAAGCCCTAGTCGGAGCCTTCTTCGGGACCGCTGATCTGCGTCCTGGAATGCCCGATGAGGACCTCGGGCCACGCACGGGCCACAGCGCGGTTGGTTCCCGCTCGATCAGCTTCTGACGCGCATCGGCGATCTCGCGGTCCCGCTGACTCGTCGCGTGCTGGTAGATCAGGGCGGCGCGCATGCTGCCGTGGCCCATTCGGTACATCAGCTCGCGAGTGCTGGCGCCGCTCGCCGCCGCCAGATTGTTGCCGGTATGGCGGAGATCATGGAAGTGGAATCCAGCAGGCAAGCCGGCCTCGACAACGATCTTGCTCCAGCGCACCGACCGGTGGACGTTGTTGCGCCTTAGCGACGCATCCAGCGGCCCCGAAAGACCAGCTCATTGCGTTCTGCTGGGAAATCAACCAGATGGGCCTTCATCACGACCACGATGATCGCCGGCAGCGCAACAGCGCGCACGCCGGCGGTCGACTTCGGTGGACCCGTCACTCGGCGTCCATCTTGTAGCTCGGCGAACTTCCCGGGAGATCGTGACAGTTCCCCGTTCCAGGTCAAGGTCTGAGCGTCGCAGGGCTACCGGCTCACCCCATCGCAGTCCAGTGAATGCTGCAAGCAACAGCAGCGCCGCATAGCGCCTCTCGACTAGTTGCGATAGGGCGAAGACTTGCCGGATGGTGGCCACTGACCGCTCGGTGCTTGTCTCCTTGTCATAGCTGGGGATTCGGCACGGATTCTGTGCGATGAGC
>JAJTCL010000375.1 GCA_021323255.1 Propionibacteriaceae bacterium
ATGACTCGCCGGGCGCCCAGCTGATAGGCGTCCTGCTCATCGTCGGCGCGGTTGTGCTGGGCGTAAGGATGGTCCGGCGTAACAGGTAGCACGTGCAGACGTGTCGCCGCTGGTGACGGACCTGGAGTACATCGCACGTGCGCGTACCAGACGAAACGGACGAACTCGAGAGGATCCGCGGCACTCGTTCGCGTACGTCGCATAGGTCACCCCGCTAGCACTCGGCCGTGCTGGGATGCACGCGTCGGCACGGTAAGGAGAGCCGCGAGAAACCGCCGTCTCCGTGAAAGATCGTCCGCCGAGCTGGCGCTAGCTCGCTGCTCGTTGCGGGATCTTTGTCGGTTCCCAGGTTCCGGGCGTAATGGTTATCGTGCGCGGAAATGGCGATCACCGCTGCGACCAGCTCCGGCGGCGATCCATCATCAAGGCCCAAGCCGTATACCTCAGACAAGAGGCTCCGTACAGCGCGAATCGTCCGTCGACCAGGCCTGCCTTCGCAGCCACGCGACTGTGTCGGCTCCGTCATCAATCTCATGACTGAATGGTTCGAAATGCCCACCAGAGCCGGACGTGCCGCGGCAACTCTGATTGACAACGAGGTAACCGTGGGTTGCGTAGTAGCGGGCGGTGAGGAGGGTGATCAAGCCCGCGCGGCCGTAGATAGCGCGAATGAGTAGCGTTCCCAGAGACTTCCCTGCGGGCCTGTAGAGGTCGGGTAAGAAGTTCCACACCGTCACGCATGGGGACACGCACATCCGAGGTCAGGCTGTAATCGTGGTGGCCCGGTGGCATCTTGAAAATGCGGGCAGTCGCGGCGTGGAGCGCCCGGCGGTGACGCGACCGCGCCCGGGGCTTCAGGCTTACTCCGTTGGTTGACATGTGGTAAGCCTCGCTCAGCCCGGCACCAAATGGCCGGCTAGGCGGGCAAGGGTGTCCGTCCATCCCGCCTCGTGCAATTCGCGTCGCGCCTCAGTCGCGAAGGGGCCGTGCGTGAGTGCCACCTCGGTTGCACCGTCGCGGTCGCTCAGTGCAATGCGCGCCACGTTCTCGCGGTCGTCGGGGTCGGGCGGTTCCCAGCGGAACGTGTAGGCAAGATGAGACGGTGGTTCGACTCGATGTACGTCCCGGTCAAGTGGAAGAGCTCGCCATCGGGCGGCTGCATCGCGATCCGGTAGGCGCGGCTGACTCTCAGGTCAAGCGTCACCTCGGGGGAGGTGAACCCGTCTGGGCCCCACCACTCAGCAACTTGCTCCGGTTCGATCATCGCCTCGAACACGCGCTGCTGTGGGGCCTGGACGACGCGGAAGAGTCTGACTGTCAGTTGGGCGGCCACAGGGAGGTGGTGACCGGACCGATCGGTCAGTCCCAGGGAGTACGCCCGGTGCGCTTGGCTTGACACTGAAGGCACCGGGGTGAGGGCATTCGGGCCGTCTGCCTGATCAGGAGTACCGAAACTCCGAAGCGGCCGCCAGCGTGCCCTGGGGCTGGCCATCGGGCTGGACGCAACCCTTCCGGCGCAATCGCACCAGCAAGATTGAAAACCTCGTCTGAGGGTACGGTCTGCGCGACCGAGCGAACCAATCACATCAGGAGCGACGATGACCGAAACGCCTGTTGATCAAGATGTCGTTGACATATTGACGACCGAGCACCACGAAGTCTTGGACTTGCTGCAGCAGATCAAGACCAGTACTGATGCTGAAGAACGCCGCGATCTTGCCGACACGGTGATCAGTGAACTGGTACGGCACTCGGTTGCCGAGGAGATGTATGTCTATCCCGCCATGAAGAAATACCTACCGGATGGAGATGAGGCGGTCGACCACGACATCGAAGAACACAAGGAGCTGGAGCAGACGATGAAGAAGCTCGAGTCGGTCGACGCTCAGAGTGCGGAATTTACCCAGCTGCTCATCGAGCTGGAGAACATTCTGCGCGACCATGCCAGCGACGAGGAGAACGAGCAGTTCCCCCAGTTGCGGGCCCAGGTGCCCCGGGACGAACTGATCGAGATTGGCGGCAAGGTGGAGAGTGCGAAGAAGCTGGCGCCGACCCGGCCCCATCCGCTGGCACCGAACAACGAGGTCTTCCACAAGCTCGTCGGCCCAGGTGTCGGTCTTGTCGACCGTCTACGCGACAAATTGACTGGCCGCGCCACTTGAGGGGTTGGTCGAGTCGTCGTCCGGCGCGAAGCTGACCAGGCTGGAAGCTGTAGCAGTCGTTAGGATCGGTCGCCCTGCTTGAATGCAGTTAGCAGGAAACGTCGGGGTTCTTCCGCGGTTTTCTGCCTTGATCTTGTATTGGATGCTGGTCGGCGAATGTCGACTTTCGGTTGGCGCCTTGTATCGCGCTCGCTGTCGCCATCGGCATGGAGTCAGCCGCGTCGTCGAGCCCTAAGGGCGGCCCGGAGGTTGGTGTCTGTTGATCTTTCGTACTGCCGACGTGAGGCTGCAGTGTCGTCATTACTGCTGTCCTTGTCGGATACTTCTTAACTACTGGCCCGTTAACCTCGACTGGGCAGCACGCCGGTCCGGACCAGCTCTGCGGCTACGTCGCGGAGCTTCGTATTGGTTCGCTGGGAGGCGTGGGTGAGGATGGTGAATGCCTCGTCCTCTTTGATCTTGTGCCGCTCCATCAGAATGCCTTTGGCTTGTTCAATAAACGCACGGGTCATCATCGTCGTGCGCAGCTGGGTGAGATCCCCGCTGGTCCGGGCTGCTACTTCCGCGTTGCCGACCGCGACCGCGACCCAGGCAGCAACCTCATGAGCCAACTCAACATCATTGTCGTCGAAAACATTCGGCTGGCTGGCGTAGGTGTTGAGCGCCCCGATGGTCGCTCCTTGGAAGGGCAGCGGCACCGAGAGGGAGCTGAGCACACCGTGCGAGGCGGCGTGTTGGGCGTAGTCAGGCCAACGCTGGTCGCTTCGCATGTCATCGACGAGCATCATCTGGCCGGCCCGGCCGGCATCCATACAAGGTCCGTACCCGCGTTCGTACTGCAACTCGTCGGCATCCAGCGCCATCTGTCCGTCGTAGGCGGCCGTGAACGGCTCCTCGCCCCTGATCAATGTGATCGAGGCCGCCTCCACGCTGGGCATCGCGCGGCGAGCGATTCTGGTGATCTCGGTCAACACCCCACGTTGTTCATCGCTGGGCTTCCGTTCACTAGTTGCGACTGCTATCGAAGCCAGCCATGCTCGACATGTCAAGATTGTGATCACGTGAAAGAGATTCCCTTGCTATCGGATGGTCATCTCGACACACCGCTCGCTAGCCCTTGGCCACCACTTCTTGCATAGGCAAAGTTGATCGTGAGTCTGGAAAGGTCCGGAATCGGGTCCTCAGCTCGACACCTCCGCCGGTTGTCGATCGGTTCGACGGACGGCACGTGGTTTCTCCTTCCTCGGCGAAGCGCTGACGAACGCGTTTACCCAGCTGGCCGGGACCGAGTTGTCGAGTAAAACCGACTTCACGAACAAGGTGGCTGGGACAGCCAGCAGGGCGCCAAGAGTGCCGAGAACGTACGCCCAGAAGACCAGCGAGACGAAGGCGGCTGTGGCGCTGATCCCTACCGCGTCCCCAGTGAACCGTGGCTGAATGATCGTTTGAACCACGACGTTGATGACGGTGTAGACGACCACCACGGCGACCGCGCTGCCCACTCCCCCGTCGAGCAGAGCAATGAGGGCCGGCGGAATGACACCGAGGATGAAGCCGATGTTCGGAATGTAGTTCGTGACGAACGCCAGCACTCCCCAGGTGAGGAACAGGGGAACGCCGATGATCGCCAGGGCGATGACATCGAGGACGGCGACGATGAAGCCGAACACCGTGGTGACGATCCAGTACTTGCGAACTCTGGAGGCGAAGTTCCTGAGGCCCTCAGCGATGTGCGGACGGGTATCACGGATCACCGCGAGCCGTTCGGGCATGCTGGCGGCCTCGAAGGCAAGGAAGATGACGACTGTCACAATCAGGAGGAGCAGGGAGATCCCGCCGCCGATGCCGCTTAGCAGAGCCTGAGCCGGGCCTCGCAGGCTACTGAGCTGGACTGATGAGGCCAGTCGTTCGATTTGCTCTTGCCCGTAGCCCAAGCGAGTGCTGACGCCGAGGAGGTAGCTGAAAATCTGGTTGAACGCGTTGGCATAATCGGGAAGCGTCCCCACCAACCGGGCGATTGCGAACGCCACCGAGCCCAAGATGAGGCCCAAGAGCAGGTAGATCGTTACCAGTGACACCAGGCTCGCCAGCCAGGACGGCCACCGGCGCTGGACCAACACGTTGCGCAGCGGCGCGACGGTGATCACCAAGGTGATGACAAGGAACAGTGGGCCGACGATATTGGCCGTCGACCGCAGGCCGGCTCCGATAATGATGAGGCCGGCCACGATCAGGATGGCGAAGAAAGGCGGACCTGGGCGCTGGCCCGCGACTGGCATGGGGTCGGGCGTGGCCTGCGCGGTGACGGTCTTGCCTGACACGATAGGTCTCCTCTGAGTGGGTGAGTGAGCTAGCTTCCGGGCCGATACCTGGCACGTGGCCCCGGCAGCGGCTAAGTGTGTCTGCCCGGTCAGTCTGCTCAACTACCCCTCGACAGCGGAACTACTCAGCGCCAGGCGTCCGCTGGAGATGCACGCGCCCCGCGTTGACGGTGCGCGTTTGTCGCGCGAATCGCGCGGCACCGGAAGGCCCATGGGCGACCACCGAGCAGTACGACCAACCCGAGCACACCAATGACCAGCAACCTCATCCCGGGCGGACCTAGACCATGCAGGACCAGCCGGACCATGGCGAGGACTGAATACCCCTTTCTCGATGTAGGCGTTCCCAGGTGATTGAGCCGGTAAGGCGATCACGGTCAAGCAGCACTCCCTGGGGTCCGGTCCTTCACGAGCCGATGGCGGCCCGGGTCGAACCCAGTCCGCCATCGAGTGGGGTTGTTGGTGGAGTGTCTTCGCCGTAATGCTGTCGTTGGTGTTACGAACTATTCGTAGCCGCGGCAGTCTGGCTTGCCATGTTGTGGCGCGTACGGTTACTTGCCGCGCCTGGTCAGCTTCTTCAACATGCCCGCCTCGACCACAACAGGGCGCTGCTGCTCACCCGCCTCGACAGCAA
>JAJTCL010000376.1 GCA_021323255.1 Propionibacteriaceae bacterium
GTGAAGTTCTTCTGGTAGGAATCAGCGGCGGCCTTGACCTCCTCACTCATCGGAGCCTCCTTGTCTTCTGAGCGGCGCGGGTAGTTCCCCGCCAGGATCTCGGCGTAACCCGGACCGGCGGCCCATTTTTGCAGCTCGGCGGCCCGTAGCGCGGCGAGCGGATGGGTCTGTCCGCTGATCTGGAGCAGCTTCAGCAGGCTGTCGCGAACGTCGCCGTGCTTCTCATACTCCTCGGCCTGATCGAGAAAGGCTGCGATATCGAGATCATCGGGGTTCTGGGCGCCGGCCAGGCTGGCGTGCGCCCGCAACGCTGCGTTCGGATCTTGTGAGCACAACAGGCCGGCCCGGTCGCAGGAGAGTTCGGACTTGCGGAACCACTCATTCAGGCCGAGGATGATCGCCCGGATGCCCCAGGCACCGATCGGCAGCCACTGGATGGCTGCCGCGATGTTGATCAACTGCAGCAGCATCGTGCGGTAGACGGCGTGTCCGGAGAGGACATGCCCGATCTCGTGGCCGATGATGAACCGCAGTCCCTCGTCGTCGGTGAGCTGCAGCATTCCGGTCGTCACCACGATGATCGGCCTGTCCAGACCAATCGTCATCGCCGCTGCGGCGGGATTTTGCTCGATGTAGAGCTCAGGGGCCGGGTGTAGGTCCAGCGTCGCAGCGCACTCGTTCAGCATCTGGTGGATATGCGGGTATTGCCGCGGCGAGACCCGGATCGCCGTGGCGAGGTAGAGCCAGCGAATACTGCGCTCGCCAATGGCTGAGGAGATGACCTTCAGGACCGAGTCGAAGCCGGGAATGGCACGCAGCGCCACCAGGGCGCCGCGGTCAGCCGGGTGCTCGTACGCGCGCGAGCTGATATCGGGAAATCGAATGCGCCCACGCCGTGCCGGCAGGGATTGCGTGGTCATGCCCAGCAGCGTACGTGTCTGGACTTGGCCTCAGATCAGTTCATCTGGGCGAAGCCGCTGATCAATCCCATGGTTAGCTGAAGAATGAGTCCGATGATGAGCCACGCGGCGCCGATGATGATCCCGGCGAGTGCCTTGCTGTTCTGGAAGCCGGCGCGACGCGAGATGATGTAGGCAACGATGCTCAGGACCATCCCGATGGTGGATGAGCAAGGAATGATGGCCAAGATGAGGCCAACGATGCCGAGGGTATTGCCGGGATCGGCTGCTGGCTGTGGGGTGGCCTGGTAGCTGGCCATGGTGTCTCCTCATTCGAGCGGGTCCGTGTCTTGAGAAACCTGGTTTGACCCAGATTCCTTGCGCTTCACACAGAATTGCAACCTATCCGACTCAGTAGCAACCTGGGTCAAGCCAGGTCGCTACCCAGCGAAGGCTGAGCGTATCGTCACCGCGTATTCAAGCCGCCGACTTGTCAGAACCCAGTTGACCTCTAGCTCAACTGGGTTCTGACAAGTCGGCGGTCGATAACCAATGGATTCGTGTGCGGTGATGGTCACCGGGTAGAGTTCTGCGTTGGCCCGGGGATCGTTCGCCGCGCCACTGCATTCGCCCTCCTGCTATGGGGCCGTCCCATAGCCGCTCAAGACCAGAGGAGGTGGGGTTCGCGCATGCGTGAGTACGAGGTCATGGTCATCTTCGACCCGGACACCGAGGAGCGTACGGTTCAGCCCACGCTCGAGACGTATCTGAAAGTGATCACCAAAGGTGGCGGCACCGTCGACAACCTCGACATCTGGGGCCGCCGGCGGCTGGCGTATGAGATCCGGAAGAAGTCTGAGGGCATCTACGCGGTGATCAACCTGACCGCGGAACCAAAAGACGTCAAAGAACTGGATCGACAGTTCACCATCAACGAGTCAATCATGCGGACCAAGGTCATCCGGCCCGATCTGCACTGAGATCCTGCGACCGGCGGATTCAATGCGCGATGCGCGAGCAATTCAGAGAACGTGCCAGATTTGTCCACAGATTGTCTCTCGCCGGCCCGTAGCGTCAGTGTCGGCTGGCAGGCTGACAATGTTCGCCGAGTGACTCGACATCACTTGGCTCAAGCCCCCGGCTGATAACCGAAGATTCCACCACCGCTCATCACCACGGAGAGTTTCATGGCAGGCGAAACCACGATCACCTTGGTCGGCAACCTCACCGCTGACCCGGAACTGCGCTTCACACCTTCAGGTGCGGCAGTCGCGAACTTCACCGTCGCGTCCACACCGCGCACGTTCGATCGCCAGACCAACGAATGGCGAGACGGCGATGCGATGTTCCTCAACTGTGCGGTGTGGCGCCAGGCGGCTGAGAATGTCGCTGAATCACTGCAGAAGGGAATGCGCGTCATCGTGCAAGGCCGGCTCCGGTCGCGCAGCTATGAGACCCGCGACGGCGAGCGGCGCACGGTCTTCGAGATCGATGTGGACGAGATCGGCCCAGCGCTCCGGTACGCCACCGCAAAGGTCACGCGTAATGCGAGCGGAAGTAGCCAAGGCGGCGGCGGTAATCGGCCTGCCGCTGGCGGCTTCGGCGAAGACCCATGGGCCAGCGGTACGCCCAGCACCGCCGGTGCCCGTTCCTCACAAGGCTCCGATCCCTGGGCAACCCCCCAGAGTGACGAGCCCCCGTTCTGATCCCTGACCTGAACTCGACAAGAAGGCACATTCCGGCCATCGGCTGATGCCGCGCCGGGCTCGAAAGGAGAGCACCACAATGGCCACAACCCCACCCGCACAGCGCAAGCCCAAGAAGAAGGCGAATCCGCTGCGCGCCGGCCAGAACATCGACTACAAGGACGTCGCAACGCTGCGCAAGTTCATCTCCGAACGCGGCAAGATCCGGGCCCGCCGGGTCACCGGTCTTTCGGTTCAAGAGCAACGTCGGGTTGCGATCGCCATCAAGAACGCTCGTGAGGTGGCCCTGTTGCCGTACGCCTCCACGGCCCGCTGATGCTGCGAGCGTCGGAAAGAAAGGTGCTGGCATGAAGCTCATCTTGACGGCCGCCGTCGACAAGCTCGGTGTGGCTGGTG
Organism: Propionibacteriaceae bacterium; assembly: GCA_021323255.1. Taxonomy (GTDB): domain Bacteria; phylum Actinomycetota; class Actinomycetes; order Propionibacteriales; family Propionibacteriaceae; genus Microlunatus. The sequence goes on from JAJTCL010000376.1 coordinate 3,002, forward strand.
ACGTGGTCGAGGTCAAGGACGGTTACGGCCGCAACTTCCTCATTCCACGCGGCTTCGCGATCCGCTGGACTCGCGGCGGCGAGAAGCAGATCGCAGGCATCAAACGCAGCCGGGACGCCCGCGAGATCCGCGGGCT
>JAJTCL010000377.1 GCA_021323255.1 Propionibacteriaceae bacterium
GCCATCGAGGCCAATGGCGGAGTGTTGTTCAAGACGGTGGGCGACGCGGTTCAGGCCGCCTTTCCCACCGCTCCCGGAGCCATCGCCGCCGCCATCGCCGGCCAGCGCGATTTGCTGACTGAGCCCTGGCCCGATCCACCAGGACCGCTTCCCGTGCGCATGGCTCTGCATGTGGGCGAAGCGGTCCCGCGTGATGGGGATTACCTCGCCGCTCCGCTCAATCGACTGGCCCGCTTGCTCGTGGCCGGGCACGGCTCTCAGATCGTGCTGACGGAGGTGGTTGAACGGCTAGTCGAGGGCGCGCTGGAGGCTGGAGTTAGCCTGCGCCCACTCGGCAGCCACCGCCTGCGCGATCTGCGCGAGCCGGAAGAGGTTTTTCAGGTCGTCGCCTCGGGTCTGCCGGATCAGTTCCCTCCGCTGCAAAGCTTTCCTCGCCATCCGACCAACCTCACTATCCCCCCCACTTCACTGATCGGACGCGGTAATGAGGTCACGGCCCTCCTGGCGGCGCTCGCATCGGGCTCACGGCTGCTGACACTGACCGGACCGGGGGGAACGGGCAAGACGCGGCTGGCAATGGAGATTGGAGCCGAGGTTCTCGATCGATACCCCGATGGAGTCTTCTTCGTCGATCTCGCCCCCCTGACTGATCCGGCTCTCGTCATACCAACAATTGCCACAACTCTCGGCGTGCGAGAGATGGTGAGCCAGCCCCTGTTTCAGACACTGTCCGGCTTCCTGATGGACAAGACGATGCTACTCCTCCTCGACAACTTCGAGCGACTTCTCGCCGCGGCTCCGGATGTCGGGGCGCTGCTGGCGACGAGTGCGCAACTCGCTGTCCTGGCCACCAGCCGAGGCTCGCTCCACGTGCGGGGTGAGCGCGAGTTCCCGCTTCTGCCATTGCCTTTGCCTGCAGCAGATCACCTTCCGCCACTCGAGGTATTGGCCCAAGTGCCGGCCGTAGCACTCTTCGTCGATCTCGCATCGGCAACCCAGCCGAACTTTTCGTTGACGTCGGAGAACGCGGTCGCGGTATCCACCATCTGCCGCCATCTCGACGGGTTACCCCTCGCTATTGAACTTGCGGCCGCGCGGGTAAAGGTCCTGCCGCCCGCGGCCCTATTGGCGCGGCTCAAGCAGCGGCTGCCCCTGCTGACCGGCGGTGGGCGTGATCTGCCGGCCCGGCAACGGACCATGCGCGACGCCATCGCCTGGAGCTACGACCTGCTCACTGCCGAAGAACAAGCGCTCTTCCGACGACTGGCCGTCTTTGCCGGGGGATTTACGTTGGACGCCGCGGAGGCCGTCGCGCCGGAAGGGGATCTCTCGATCCTCGACGGGGTGGGAACATTCGTGGAGCAGAGCCTGCTGCGCCAGATGCCAGGTGTCGGTGATGAGCCTCGCTACCAGATGCTGGAGACGGTGCGGGAGTTCGGGCTGGAGGAGCTCGTCAGGGCCGGAGAAATGGACGACACCCAGCAGCGGCGTGGTGAGTACTTCCTCCAGCTGGCCGACAGACTGATCCTTGGCAGCCCGCTGCTCATGAACCTCGAGAACTTGACCCGGGTGGTCGCCGAGCAGGACAACGTGCGGCTCGCGCTGACCTGGTTCGACAGACGTGGCGAGATCGAGGCAGTGCTCAAGCTGAGCACGTTGCTCTCGGGATTGTGGTTCGCACAGGGGCTCTACCAGGAAGGCGTGCAATGGGTCGAAACGGCGCTGGCACGATCCAGAGACGTGGTGTCTGCCGCTCGGATTCGGGCGCTCGTCGTTGCGGGGGGCCTGGCACGGTTCCAAGGCGATTATGATCGGGCGGAAAACCTCATCGCCGAGGGGCTGACACTGGCCCGAGAGATCGACGATTCATTTTTACTCGGCGAAGCGCTCACCTACACCGCCGTGGTGGCGTTACGCCGCGGCCACTATGAGCAAGTGGAAGAGCTTGTGGCCGAGGCCCATGGTCGCCTTGGCACCCTTGCCGGCAGTCTCCCGGAGGCGATTCCGGTCATCGGCCTTGGCCTCCTCGGCCTGGCAGCGGCTTCCATAATGCAAGAGCAGTTCGATCGAGCGGCGATCCGGATGCAAGGGGCTATCGACCACTTTCGAGCAGTCGATTCTGCCTGGGGCCTGAGTGACGCGCAGGCCGGGCTTGCCGCCATCCGATACTGCACCGGGGACATCCCGGCCGCGGCAACACTCTATTGGGAAAGCCTGCAGCGAGCCCACGCCATGAACATCTGGTCGGTGCTCCCTAGCTCGTTCATCGGCCTCTCCGCCGTCGCTGTCGCATCCGGGCAACCCGAGGTGGCGGCCCGCCTGCTCGGGGCCGCGGAGGGCAGTGCCGCATCGCTCGGAATGCCTATTTTCACCCGGGACCTCCCCGTGCGCGATCGTGCGATAGACGCCTTGACCGGAGCATTGGGACCGGAGCGACTTGCTGTCGTGCGGGAAGCGGGGCGGGGACTGACCAGAGAGGCGGCAATTGCCGAGGCCCAGGCGGTGGCTGCGGCAGTTATGTCCACTCCCTGAGCGCGTCTCGACTTCGGCTGTGTGGCGATGTAGTAGAGGCGCGCTGCCTCATCGACGCGTGCAGGAGGTCACCATGGCGGAACTCCCCAGCGGCACGGTCACCTTCCTCTTCACCGACATCGAGGGGAGCACCGCGCTCTGGGAGCGGGATCGGGCAGCAATGGCGAACGCCGCCGACCGCCATCTCGCGCTACAGCGAGCGACCATCGAGGCTCATGGCGGCGTCCTCGTCCAAGTCGCTGGACCGTCAGAACCTCGCTTGACGCGCTTGACGGTCGCCCGCTCTCTTGCCGCGGGCCTTACCCTGCAAGCGATGCGGTTCCTATTAATTAAGCTTGTGATTTAACCCGACGGTGATCATGGGCCCATAGGCGCCAGAGGCGACTGGCAGACTGAGGCTATCTTCAGTCCAGGCTGGGGCGGTATGAGAACCGATGGGGGTTCGGATTGGCATCTTCGGCGATGGACCCCATCAACGGCTACGAGCGAAAGAAGACCACCAAGGTGACGCCAAACAGGAGTCCCAGCACCACCGGCCAATAGGCCAAGACGGGCACCAGGTTGCTTCGGTAATGGACGAACTTCACGGTGTACGGCGACCGGGTGATCCAACGACGGTTCGCAGCTGGTTGTGCTTCAGGATGACGGCAAAGAGGAGCCCGCTGGCGGCACCGAGGACCCCCGCCGTGCTGAGCTGGAACCGCGCTTTGAGATCCTCGTCGTCGGTGGTGAGAGCTAGCAACCCGAAGAGGAGGATCAGGACCGCAATGGCAAAGATCATGTGCTCAAAGAATGGACCCGCAAAGTTCCGATCGAGGATGAGATTGAAGTACATCTCGGGCCGGCCCGCGGACTGATCGGCCGTCCGAATCCCGAAGGAGGTGCTATAGGGCTGACTGGCCAAGGTAAACCCGGCGTAGATCGGGGTCCAGCCGCTGTAGACGAATTCCTTTTCCAGTCCTGGCAACGCCTTGGGGTCCAGTGAGGTATAGGAGTCGAAGTCGGGGACGAGGACCGTGTCCTGGGTGAAATCGCGTGCCCAGAGGCGAACCCACAGATCCTGCTGGTCGAAGGGGTATTCCGCATACTCGAACGGCTCGCGCAGGATCGTCTCGAAATACCACCCGACCGTCTCGACGCCGTTTTCTTCAGAGCGATAGGCCTCGCTCATCTTATAGGAATCCTTCGTGCCCTCCGCCAGCACCACTCCCGGGATGAAGTCATTCGGCAGATCTGGTCCGAGGCGCTGCCACACATAGCCGGTGACCTGGACGTTGTCCCCGTTGAGAAATTCCAGCGACTGGATCAGAATGCCGGTTGGTATCAGGATCGGGTCGATCCCCTCCGGAACCTGCTGCGCGAGATAGGTGTCCAGTTCAGTCGCGGTCTGCACAGGCGTCCCATGCCAGGCGTCCTGTCGCTCGAAGGCCGCGTTTGCTGACCAGGCCAGAATGAGCCCCAGCAGCAATGCCGACGACCAGGCAACAGATGTCATGATCAGAGCTCGCACCGTGCCTCGCTCCGGACGAACCACCACCACCGCCAGCGCCATGATGGCCAACGTGCCAGCGAGTAAGCCAAGGCCAACCTCCGGCGATCCCGGGGCGACCTCGAGCGACCGGTGATCACGCACGTA
>JAJTCL010000378.1 GCA_021323255.1 Propionibacteriaceae bacterium
GTCAGCCAGCCAGCCGGCCACTGCAACCAGAATCGCCATGATCACGGCCCACAACCAGACACCCAAGCCCTGCTTGAGCCCATTGAACCGAGCCATCCGGCCGGCCACGTATCCCCCGGCGAGATAGGACACAAAGATGATGGCGACCAAGATGATGCCGCCGACGAACCCGATCGACTCGGTCTGCGCAGCCGTTGGGTTCGTGACATCCACGTTCTGAGTCAGCCCGAGCGCTGCTCCGACACCGGTGACCAGCGCCACTAGCAACACCGCGGCGCCCGAGGCAGTGAGCCACCCGAAGAAGCAACTGCCAAACTTCATGCCGCCGAAGGCGTCCTTCTGACGGCCCACCACCTCGCGCCGATCCAATGTTGTGGTGTCATCCGCTACGACGGGATCAGTCCGGGTGACCGGGCGATCATCGACGTTATTGCCTCGGTCAGAATCGGGAGCGTTAACCGCGTTACTCATTGAAACCTCCTTCGGAAGAGGGACTCACCTCCACCGGCTAAGAATCCTTACCCGGAGCTCCAGGGAGCAATCAGGCGTGCTCAGCTGCCGCCTCCTTGAAGGCCAGATCCCAGTCATGCAGAAATCGTGGCACGCCGTAGCGGTCTAGGGCGGCACGACGCGAAATTAGGCCGCGGTGTAGCGCCTCATCAGGATCGGCCAGCAGGGCTCGGGTGGCATCAATCAGCTCTGATATGTCCGTCGAACGGGCTCCGGCCACAGGCGGCACCGCTCGCGATGCTTCCGTCGTGTCCAGAACCACGACCGGCATGCCGAGCATCATCGCCTGGATCAATGACAGGCCCAGTGAAGTCCAGCGGTTCAGGTGAAGGTAGACCCGGCGCTCGGCCATCGCGTCATGGAGCATGTTGGGGCTGAGGTTTCCTGCGAAATTCACTCGCTGGTGAGCAGGGCGCAGCGCATCGGGCAACAGGTCGGCGTCGATGCCGAACGCGTCCACGTCGAAGTCGGCGAAGCGCGCCAGCAGATCGGTCCCGGTGACCCGCCAGCGTCGTACCGGCTCGTTGACGACAAAGGCCAGTCGCGCCAGGCGACCGGTGTAGCGCAGCCCCGGATCAGCCACTCCGTGCTCGATGACACGGGTACGGGTATGGCCGCAATCCCAGAACAGCTCGTTGAAGTGCGTTACGTGGACCAGGGGCATTCCAGGCTCGTCGGCGAGCGGGTGTCGGGTCGACGGCACGTCAGCCTTGGGAGTGTTGTGCTCCAGGAAGATCGCCGCCAGCTCATGTCCCGGCCGGAGCCGAAGCAGTTCGGAACAGAGGTCGATCTCCTCCAGTCGCTGCAGCAGGACAACGTCCGGCGGTCGATCCCGCAGCTCTTCTGCCGTGACCTGGTACGCGTTGCTGGGAGGTGAGTCGCCGTACCGCGCGAGTCCACCCCGCCCTGACGAGTCCGGCGGTAGAAAAAGGTAGTCGTGGGTGCCGGCGACCAGCGAGTCCGTGTAGCCTCCATGCACATCCCACATCAGGATGCGCACGACAGACATCCCCTATGCGGCAGGCCGAAACTTTCACTGCACCTAAGTCTTACCCCGCTTTTTGGGCTGCTCGCGCATCGCGCGCGGGGTCGGACGCCGTCGTCGTCGCTCGCCGAGGAAAGAACGCCTCTGCTCGCTCCGTGTCCATTGCTCGCTCCGCTCGCTGAGGAGCCGCTGCCTTCCTCACTCGCTCGCAGGCTCGCTCGCAGGTCTAGGACAGGGGCGCGCCAGCCTCCTCCGTGCGCCGGCGCGCGATTCCCGACGCTCGCAGCCCCCGACACGTGTCTCGGTTACCCGCCTCAGAACCGACGAAACGCTCCTCCGGCCAGGCTAGGGTTGGTTACGCTGGTCGGGCAGCGACCATACTGACCTTTGGGCACTTTGACATCAGTGCGCTCAATGAGAGATCCGGCGAAGCAGGGCACCCGATTCGGAGGGCGCCGTTGCAAGCGGCCAGAAAAAAGTGGTGGATTCACTTCCTCAGGCGAAGTGAATCCACCACTAGCTTGTGCGGGAGCTCAGCTCCTCTGCTGCTGCACCGTCTCCTTAGAGGCCTGTGCTTGGTCCTTGACGTCCTGAGCCGCTGACTGGCCCTCCTGTCTGACGGTCTCGACGCCTTCCTGAGCCGTTGTCTTTACCGACGCAGCGGCTTCCTGCGCCGCCGGTTTCAGGCTCTCGCCGACGTCCTTCGCCACTTCAGTGGCCTTCTCCTTGACTGGCTCCAGGTTCTCCTGCAACTGGGAGACTGCCTCGCGCTCCTTCTCGCTGGAAGGAATCAGCGAGGACACCAACATCCCAAGGCCGAAGGCGACCACACCAGCGGCCAGTGGATTGCCCTGCGCCCTCCGCTTCATCCTCCGCGGCGCCTCCCTGACGGCGTCGCGAGCCCCGGACGCTTTTTGGCTTGCGGTGTCCTTGGCCCCATATGCTCTGTCGGCTAACGCATCTTTGGCGGCATAGGCTCTGTCGGCTACCGCATCCTTGGCCGAGGAAGCCTTATCGCTGACGGTGCCAACTGCGCCGGTGCTGACGTCGTCATCATCGGAGCCCATCACTCGCTCCTTGATGTTGCTCGCAGCCTCCTTGACTTTGCCAACCTGACGTCCGGCCACGTTCTTGGGCTTGACGCTCTCAGCCAGATCGTCGACGTCGTCGCTCAATGCCGCGCGCGTCCGTTCGATGTCCGCTCGGATCTCATCCGGGTCGTTGCTGGTAGTCATACGTTTCTCTCCTCGTGTCCTTTGAGTGCGTTCGGAACTTGGCGCACAGTCTCGGTCGTCTGCGGCAATCCGCTGATCTTCTTCATTTGGGCTCGGGCGACCAAGTAGAGCACTGCGCCGGCCACCAGCCAGATCACAGCCACGATGACCGCCCCCCAGCCAGGCCCAGTCCGGTCGCTGATTGAGACCCACAGGGCAAGCGACAAGAAGAGCACGAACAAGAACGCGGCAACCGCGGCACCGGCGAACATTCCAGCGGTTTGGCCCGCGCGGGTGGTGGTTTGGCGGACTTCGGCCTTCGCGAGCGCCAGTTCTTGCTGGACCAGAAGCGACAAGTCCCGCGTCACATCGCCAATCGCCTCCCCGATGCTCTTATCTCCACCGGCGGTTTCTGCCCCGTGATCTGCGTAGTCGGTCATCGGCGGACCTCGCCCTCTGTTGGCGGCGGGTAATACGGCTCATCAGTCGTGGCGTCACCTTGGGATAGGCCGGGCCCGAGGTGGGGTAGTCAGGAGCCGCTGTGCCGCCGGTGTACTCACCAGGAGCCGCTGTGCCGCCGGTGTACTCACCAGGAGCCGCTGTGCTGCCGGCGTACTGTCCAGGAGCCGGCATTCCGCCGC
>JAJTCL010000379.1 GCA_021323255.1 Propionibacteriaceae bacterium
GGCGATTGCGTTTGCGACGCAACACGGACTGGTTTGATCGGCTCGGTCAAGGCGTAAAGAACCGGTAGTACTCCGCCCCGCCCCCTGCCAGCCTCCCGACATCGATCTGCAGGGCGCGATCGACGCGGCCGCTCCGGGCGATACCCTCACCCTGTGCGCAGGCCGGTTCCGCACCGTCCACCTGGTGGTGCCCAAGACCTTGAACATCGTCGGGGCCGGGCGAGACCAGACCTTCCTGGACGGGCGGAACCAGGAGTTCGTCCTCTTCGCGCAAGGCGGGCCAGCCGGCACGGGTAATATCTCGGTCAACCTCATCAGCCTGACGGTCGCGGGCTCGGGCGCTGGCCGCACGGCGCTGGTCAACGTGCCGGACCTCGTCAACAAGGGCCCGCTGCCCTTCCTCGCGCTCAGCGATGTCGAAGTCTTCAATAAATTCGGCACGGGGGTGGTGAACGAGGGGCTTGCGTCAATCGGCAATGGCACGCGCATAACGAACAACAGCATCAGGTGGTTCAACGGCGGCGGGATCTTCCAAGCCTGCGCGGCTAGCGCGGATGGTAGCGTGGGTGGAGTTTCCGTGGCGGCGGACGTCAGCATCGACACCAACACCGCGTTCGGCACCGGCGGCGGGATTTTCCTCCAGAGCGGGACGGCTTTTCTACAGAGTGCGTCCATCGTGCACGACAACTCCCCGAACAACTGCGCCGGCCAGGACCCAAACACGACGATCCCGAACTACATCAACTGACCCAACAGTCGATCTGGCCCGCGCCGGCCGGGCGTGGCCGATGCCCCGTTTCATTGTCCCGCCACCGAGTACGGGCGTTTCAGGATTGGCTGCGATCGCCGAACCCGCCGGTGAGACTCGGGTCCGAGAAGGGGCTAGAGCGTGTCGCGCAAGTACTGCCGGTCATGGCGGGAAGCCGGCGGCGCGAAAGAACCCCTGCACGTCGGCGGGGGTGATGGTCTCGATCGCCGCGACGGCCAGCGTGGGGTGGTTAGGCGAACAGTGCGGAAGTCGGGAACGACAACGCGACGTGGCATGAAAAGCTCTAGCACGCGGCTTCGACCCCCAATCGAACCCGCGATCTCAGCCTTGACAAATTCTACGGATTTCAACGTATTCGCTTGGGCCCCAGTTGACTAGCGCTTCTGGTAGCGACGAGGACGCCAGGGGCGCAGGAGCAGGCGCGATGAGGGTCACCGGAGTACCCACAGGGGCAGGGGTTTATGGCGGCAATCAAGACAAAAGCAGCACAATCGACCCAAAGACGCATCCTTCGCCATAGTCGTATCGCTGACGGAGCGAGAAGTGGGCTCGCTGCGGGGTGACCCCTCGTTGGTTGCCCGCGACCGAGGGAGGCAGGAGACGGCACTGCTCACATGACCCGCTTCCCGTGGTCACGGCGCTCACTCTCGCGATCGGCGGTTCCCCCTGAGTTGAGCGCGCTACGAGTCCGTCGCGGGTTTACTTTCGGGTACATGACCCCTACACTGGTGACCCCCTGCATACAGGCGCGACGCGTTGAGGCGCCCGTCCACGGACGTGGGCCACTCCGCCGTCCCGACCCTTCCCATTCATGGCACGCCCAACCACGTCGCGGCGTCCGAGCCCTTGGTGTAAGCGCCGCTTGGCACGATCAGTGCGTGAGGGCGGGTGCCTGCTCTCGTGGTCCCGGCCGCCGTCCGCTATCCCCCGAAATGAACCCCTCAGTAGATCTTCCGCCGAGTCCCCAACACCTTCCTCAAAACGCCGTCGGGACCACAGTGCAGCAGGTGTCATCAGCCGACCAGCCCCAACCGAGTCTATGTCGCGCGCGACATCTCATAGAATGGGTAGGAGCTGAGGTAGAGCGGGTTGGGCACGAAGCCCTGGATGTCGGCGCGCAGCACCGTGTACCACTTGAACTGCCCGTAGTAGATCGCCGGCGGATCCTGCTCGGTGAGGATGTTCTGGGCCTCTTTCATTAGGGTAGCGAGCTGCGCCTCGTCGGTGTAGTGCTCGGCTTCGGCCATGATCTGCTCGAAGCGTTCGTTGACCCAGGCGCTGGCGTTGCCGCCATTGCCGATCATGGCTTCCGTAAAGTTGGGCGCCAGCATGTTCCAGGGATCGTTGTAGTCCGGCCACCAGCGCTGGGCGGCGATGAACATCGGCCGCTCCTCGGCCGGCGCGCTGCCGTAGAGGTAATCCCCGTGGGTAGCCCGGTCGACCTCGGTCACTTCCAGCTCAAACCCCATCTCGGCGACGTTCGCCTGAAAGAGCTGGGCCACGGTCGCCTCGGACTGTTCACCGGCCGGGTAGACGTAGTCGAAGACGTCGCCCTCCTGGAACCCGGCTCCCTGAATCAACTCCTTGGCCTTGGTCAAGTCGGTGGGGTAGATGAAGACCTTCGGGTCATACCCGCGCACGGAGTCAGGAATCGGACCGGAGCGCTGGAGCAGTCCTTGATAGACACTGTCCATCACGGCATCGTACGGGAAGGCGTAGGCGAATCCCTGGCGCGCTTCGGGTGTCTTGAGCCGCGGCGCGTTCATATGCGCCCAGCCAACCGCGGTCGAGTCATAGATCAGCACCTGCAGATCCGGGTTGTCCTGCAGGGCCGTGACATCCTCCGGCGTCAGGCTCGTGGTGGCGGCGTCGGCCTCGCCACTCTCCAGCAGCTGCCGGCGCGTCGCACCCTCCTCGACAATCCGCATCACGATGCGGTCGAAGTGGTTGCCGTCCCATCCACCGTGGTAGCCATCGAACCACTCCAGTGCCACATGGCTGTTCGGTTCGTTCTCAGTCATCCGGTAGGGCCCGGTGCCGACCATGTTCTGACCGAACCACTCATGGGCGAACGGGTCATCGTCGGTCTTGTGCTCCGCGACGAGCTTGGCATTGACGACCAGGGGGCCGTATTCCGAGGCCATGGCGGCCAGAAAGAGCGGCTCCGGTCGCTCGAGGTTGAACTGAATGGTGGCTGGGTCGACCACCTCCATCTGGTTCGGGTCGCTGACGAAGCGCGCGATGACGTTGACTGGCCCCTGCCCCATCTCCAGGAATCGCGTGAAGGAGTCCTTCACCGCCTGCGCGTCGCAGGGCGTGCCGTCGTGGAAGAGCGCGTTGGGCGCGAGGTGGAAGGTGTAG
>JAJTCL010000380.1 GCA_021323255.1 Propionibacteriaceae bacterium
CGCTGGATGGTGATGGGACCTAACTGGATCGCGGGCCCGGTTACATAGTCAATCTGTGGAAAAGGGACTGCCCGTCTGGCGTCCGGGAAGCCCGGCACGCGTCCGTAAAACAGGCGCACGAATTCTTGAAGAAAGACGGACACGCCGATCGCGGTGATCAGTGGTGCCAGTCGCGGTGCATTCCGGAGTGGCCGGTAGGCGAATCGTTCAGTGAGGAGAGAAACGCCTACGGCGGCCACCATGCCGACAATCAGCATGATCGGCAGCACCCATATTGCGAGAGACTCTCCGGGCATCACTATCCAGACGGTGAGGGCGCCGAATGCGCCGATCATGAAGATCTCGCCATGGGCAAAGTTGATCAGCTGGATGATGCCATAGACGACCGTGTAGCCGACCGCGATGAGCGCGTACAAGGCACCGAGCGAAAGGCCGTTGATCAGCTGCTGCAGGATGTCCACTCACGCCTCCCTTCGGTGATGCATGTAAGGCGGGTGCAGGGCTTGGGGGCAGACACTGAGGTCTGCCCCTCGGCGTACCTGCGGAGAAGACTAGCGGCGAAGCACGCGTTGCGCAGGCTCCGCCACCACTACCTTTAGGCTTCGCCTTCGCCAGTCTTTACGGCGCCCCACTTGCCGCCCTCGACCTTGTAGACGGTCAGCGTCTTGGTCGTGGTGTCACCGAACTCATCGAAGGCGACCGGGCCGGTCGCGCCGTCGAAGCTGACCTTGCTCATAGCATCGATCGTTGCCTGTCGCGCGGACTTGGCATCACTGGCGCTGGCCAGCGAGGTCTTCAGCGCATTGATGATCGCGTTCGCCGCGTCATAGGAATATGCGCCGTAGGCCGCATAAGGCTCGCCGTAGCCGGCCGCCTCGTAGTCGGCGACAAACTGCTTGGCCGTCGGGAGGTCCTCTGTCGGCGCCCCAACGGAGGTCGCGAGGTCACCATCAGAGGTCTTGCCGCCGAGCTCGATGAAGGCTGGGTCAAAGATGCCATCGCCACCCATTAGCGGGACGTTGAGACCAGCTGACTTGGCCTGCTGGCTCAGCGGACCTGCCTGTGGGTATTCACCGCCGTAGTAAACCGCCTCGGGATTGGCACCCTTGGTCTTGCTGACCACCGCCGAGAAGTCCTTGTCCTCGGGGTTGATGGTCTCCGCGCTGACGATCTCGCCGCCGCCGCTCTTGAAGGCCTCGCTGAAGGCTGCTACCAAGCCCTGACCGTACGCCTTCTTGTCATGGATGGTGGCGACCTTCTTGATGCCCTCGTCGAGCAGGTACTTAGCCGCGAATGGACCCTGGACAGAGTCCGTCGTGCAGGTGCGGAAGTAGCCCGGATACGGGCGCTCCGGGTTATTGAGATCCGCGCCCTTGGTCAGAGTGGGATTTGTGTTAGCCGGCGACACCTGAACGATCTGCGCCCCGGACAGAACTGGCTGTACCGACTGCGAGACCGAAGAGTTGAGCGTACCGACGACCCCGATCACCTCATCGTCGCCAGCCAGCTTCGTAGCGGCGTTCTTACCGACGTCGGGAGTGGCCTGGTCGTCCTGGGCGTCGATCTCCAGCGTCCATCCCGGGATGGTCTGCTTCTCGTTGGCCTGCTTGATGGCCAGATCGACGGAATTCTTGATGCCGGCGCCCAGCGCGGACAGATCGCCCGACAAGGGCGCGATGACGCCGATCTTGGCGACCTTTGCGGCCCCAGCCTCGCCGCCCGGAGCCTGCTCAGCCCGGGTGCCACACGCCGACATCGCGAGCGATGCGGCCAGCAGGGTTACCCCCGCGATTACGACCTTATGCTTGCGCACATTTCCTCCTGGTTGTTCCGAGATGCGCGGCTGCGCAGAGCGCAAACCTCGCGAGCATTGTCGAACCTACGACCGATGCTGTGTTATGACATCAACTTTGTGTCCTGTAGCACGTTCGTTACACGATTGAGAGCACATAGATGCGAATACTCTATTTTTTCTTTGCAACTGTGCCGTGCTCGATGACTCCTTCCGCTACTTCGCGCATCGACTTGCGCAGATCCATCGCCGTTTTCTGAATCCAGCGAAACGCTTCTGGCTCGCTCAATCCGAGCCCACTCTGAAGCAAACCCTTGGCTCGCTCCACCACTTTGCGTGACTCCAGCCGCTCGGTCAGGTCACTGACCTCGGCCTCCACTGCTTGGATCTCGGCGAACCGGGCCCGCGCGATCTCAATGGCGGGAATGAGGTCGGCCTTGCTGAAAGGCTTGACCACATAGGCCATGGCTCCCGCCTGACTAGCGCGATCGACAAGGTCCCGCTGGCTGAACGCGGTGAGCATCACCACGGGCGCGATCCGGTCGGTGGCGATCTGCTCGGCCGCACTGATCCCATCGAGCTTGGGCATCTTGACGTCCATCACCACCAAATCCGGCCGGAGTTCACTGGTCAGCGCAACCGCCACTTCCCCGTCGCCGGCCTGGCCAACCACCTCATAGCCCTCCTCGGTGAGCATCTCCACCAGATCCAGGCGAATCAGCACCTCGTCCTCGGCGACGACGACCCGCGTCTTGGTTCCGGCCGGGAGCGGGCTGCCTTCTCCAGTCACGGAGACACTCTAGTCAGATGCGTGTGGCCGGGAGGGCGTACGGAAAGACTGGCATGCGACGCTGTGGCAGAATGATCGAGCCCGCGGTGGCGGCGCCGATCAGTTGATCATGACTCGGGCCGGGGTGGCGGAATGGTATACGCGGACGGCTCAAACCCGTCTGTCCGAAAGGACATAGGGGTTCGACTCCCCTCTCCGGCACAGTGTTTTCCCACGTCAGACGGCTATTCATCGTCGCGTCCGGACCTGTTTGCTAACGCGGTGCTAACGGGCGCAAAGATTAGGCTTGCAACGCGGGATGCGGCATCACTGTGCAGACCTTCACTGACGTGCGAATAGACGTCCAAGGTGATCGACACGTTGGCATGCCCGAGGCGCTCCTGAACGATCTTGGGATGCTCACCAGCAGACAGCGCCAAGGTGGCCCAGGTATGCCGAAGATCATGAAGCCGGATGGGCGGCAATCCGATCTTGGCGGACTCGCGTGAGAACGTACGGGAGAACCGTTCTGGATGCAGCGGCCCGCCGTCGGGACGGCAAAACACCGCCGATGCTCCCGCACTGCGGTGACGGTTCCGGGGTCGAGTGCGACCGTACGCCGCCCGCGTGCTGTCTTCGGTGCCCCGATCTGGATGTCATGATGCACCATGATCACCGTTTGCGAGATCGATGCCCGCCCGGCTGCAAGATCGATGTCAGACCAGCGCAGACCCAGGGCCTCGCCGCGTCGCATGCCCGTCGTTGCCAGCAGGACGAATGCGGCGTGCAGCCGGTGTTCTGCGGTGTGATCCAGGAAGGCTCGGACCTGATCAGCGGTCCAGGTTGTCATCGTCGGGCGGACAACCGCAGACGCGCGCGGTGGGTCCGCAGCATCAGCGGGGTTCCGCGCTATCCGACCCCATCGAACTGCGTCACGAAACGCCCTGTGAATGATGGTGTGGATATAGCGAACGCTACGGGGTGACAGGCCGCCGCTGCCGCCGTTCGCAGTCGTCAGCTTGCCATCAGCCAGCAGTGCGGCATACAAGGCGTTGAGCATGCCAGCATCGACGCGGCGCAACTCCACCGACCCAAGGTGGGGCAAGACATGCAACCTCAGGTTTCGGTCATAGGAGTGGTGCGTTGATGGCCGGATCGTCGGCTCAACCGCAACCAACCACTCCTTAGCGAATCCTGCGAGTGTCTGTTTGGTGGGTTCAATGTAGGTGCCGGCGTGCAGTGATGCGACGAGATCACTAAGTGCCCGCTCCGCTTCCCTCTTGGTGCGGAATCCTGAATGCCACTTCTGGCGCCGCTTGTCAGTGATCGGGTCACGGTCAAGTTCGACAACCACCGAGTAGCCGTTGCCGCGCTTCACGACACTGCCCCTCACGACTGCTCCACCTGTTCGTAGCGGAGGGCCTTGAGGGTGCCAGTTTCGTCGTCCCACTCGGCTACGGCGCGGGCCTTGTGCCTGCACACCAGCGCAGTCAGGTTCTCCGGGGGGATGGCCTGGAAACGGATTTCGCGGCCCACGATCTCGTTGTCACCGTCCCTGCCGCGGGTTTCGCGACCAAGCTCGGCGATCGTTTCCGCAGGCAGTGGCCGGTCCGCAGACAGTGGCACCAGCCATGGCCCCTGTAGGCGTTCGGGTCCGCGCGTGTCGAGTAGTTGTTCGATGGTGGTTTCGAGTGCGAGCGCAAGCCACAGCAGCTCCGTAACCGTCACGTGGCGCTCGCCACGCTCAACCTCCGAAACCGTGACCCGACGCCACGGTATGGCGAGGCCGACGTTCAACCGGCGAGCGAGCGCCTCCTGATCCAGACCCCGCAGTTGCCGATAGGTACGTACGTTCCCACCGACCGCTTCCTTGACTGTTTTCGCGAACTCCGTCACTCAGTCACCCCCGATCGTGCCGTCTCGTGTCATCACGTCCATAGGTGTAACACCCTTTCGGGACACCGCGCAAGAAATCTCTTCAAATCGTTGTTAGACCTGAACAGAGATGTCAGGTTTAATTGAGACATGAAGGATTTTCCAACACAGGAGAACCAGTGACCATCTCACTCGTGCCTAGTGCCACCAGCCAACCAACGATGCAAGTCGACGACGTTGCGAAAGCACTCGGACTCAGCAGGGGCGCCGCGTACAACGCGATACAGACAGGCGAAATCCCTTCAATCCGCATCGGCCGGCGCATCGTCGTACCAACAGCCGCCGTACGCCGCATGCTCCAACTGGACGGCGGTGCCGACGCGGCATGAGCCCAGAAGTGCGAAGAGGCGGCCCGCAGGCCACCTCTCCAGAAGTCGGGTCCGCCACAGACCACACCACTAATGCAGATTCTACGACGAACAGCCGACAGAACATC
>JAJTCL010000381.1 GCA_021323255.1 Propionibacteriaceae bacterium
GCAGATTTAGGACAGCGGACGGCTCGTCCAGTCGCGGGTGAGCGACTGGTAGGTGGAGAATTACATCAAGCGGCCGAGAATCGACGTGTTTTGGCCCGATCTGGGAGCGGGCGTCACCGTACGGAGCGACGTCGTCGCCCATTGGGTTATCGATCAGCTTGCTACAAGCAGAAAGGAAGAGGATCCCTGGGTGCCGCAGTGACGCCTATGAGCTTCCAGCGAGACTGGAACAGCTTCCAGCGGATCTGGAAGGCCACCGTGGTCTAGACGGATCCCGTGGCCAACGTCAGGAGCATCCGTCTCGTGTTGCAGCAATGGCCTGCCGCACTGGGTCGATCCAGGACCCAGAGCCGCCTCCCATGTTGGCGGGCGCCCGATCCACGATCGCACCGGACCTGTACTCTCCGCATCACGACCTCGACCGGTGCCGCTCGTGGACCTCGCCGGCCGTTCGCAGCCCCGACTCGATGGCTCCCTGGATCCAGGCATGAGAGAGGGAGGTGTGCTCGCCGGCAAAGTGAATCCGGCCTTCGGGTGCGGAGATGTGCTGGTGCAGGAGCTCCTGCTGCCCGGGAGCGAAGAGCGCGAAGGCGCCGCCGGCAAACTCGTCGTCGTGCCACATTTTCGAGGCCCCGGCCTCGAACTCGTCGGCGGCCTGTGGATGGATGCACGCTAGATTCTCCAGCGCTTGGACGACTCGGTCGTGCGCCGACAACGAGCCCCAGCGCTGCGCGTCGTCGCCCCAGGTATACGAGGCCAGCAGCACGCCCCGACCCGTCTCCCGCCCGTGATCCGGGTAGTAAACGGCACGGATCGGCATGTCGGTGAATGTACCGCCCCCGAAGATGCCATCATCGTCCTCCCAGAAGCGTCGGCGGAACTGCAGCAGGATCTTCGACGAGGCGTCATAGTGGAGTTGACGGATCGCGCGCTGCTTGTCTCGCGAGAACGGCTTCAGAGCCTCCAGGTGGCGGAGCACTGGAAAGGGCACGGTCAGGATCGCGTAGTCGCCCTCGGCCCGAAAACGGCCCGCCCCCGTCTGGTAGTGGACGGTCACCCCATCCGGCGACTGGTCGACCGCGATCGCCTTGGCACCGAAGCGGATCTGGTCGCGGAGTCCGGGGAGAAAGGCGCGGGGCAAGTGGTCCATCCCGCCGTCGATCTCGACGAGGTCGGCGTAGCAGCTGCCGACCTCCTCGCGCAACAGTTCCAGGAACGACTCGTTCAGGATGGCCTCTTGTTGGGCAAGGAGGCCGAATCGCTCGATCGCGGCCTCGGACCAGTTGCTGGCCTCGAGGAACTCGCGCGTCGAGTAGCCCCCGTACTCCGCAACAATCGCCGCCCACGCTTCCTCCGTTCTCGATGCCAACCGCTCCACCACGGGGGCGAGGGCCACTGCCCAGAGTTGGCTGTGGCTGGAAGCGCGCTCGCCCTCAGCGAGGTCGAACCCAAGGCACGCCGGGTCGGCGTCCACCTCCTTCGCCCGAAACCGCTGGCCGTGGAGAAAGACGTAGCCATCTGGGTTGTCCATCGTGAAGGGAGAGACCCGCAGGTCGTACCGCTCTACGTAGGCCATCGTCAATTCGTGGGTCTTCGGTAGGCGCATCGCCCCAGCCTCGGCGTAGAGCCCGTCAGAGAACGGCTCGCGCCACGTCTCGATTCGCCCACCGACGCGCTGCCGGGCCTCGAGAACCACGGGTTCGTGCCCGGCCCGGCGCAACTCCGCGGCCGCGACAAGTCCCGCCATCCCGGCACCGACAATCACAACTCGTGCCGGGGAGGGCGACGGCGGCAAGCCGTCCCGCACGACCCGCAGTAGCTCGACCATCGATGCATCAGTCATCCCCGGCTCCTCTCTAAGTCGGTCGCCACGCGCCCCAGTCGACCCAGTGCGGGGCGCTGCCCTGCGAGTTCTAGGTTACAGCGGCTGACTCTCGGGCGCGCACGACTGCATGGATTACTTTTTCGCTGACGGCGAATTCAACGCCGATCGGAGTCGCAGTGTTGCGGTATACCCCGTCACCCCTTGCTCGTCATACCGAGAACTCTTCCCCGTAAACACGGATAGTGCTTCACCGTGCTCCATGCGATCCTTTTCAGACGCGTAATTACAACTATCTCCAGGTATCTCCATGCCGTTAGTCTACGCGCGGGTTTGACTCACGGCTAAGAAAGAGTGCGCCCACGACACCGGCTTCGCGCTGGCTGTCGTCATGCTCCTCCTCGCTTCTCAGCCGACGCTCTTCCCGTTGACCTCGACCGGGAGAGGTGCCGCGAGGATGTCAACACGGCTGAAACCACTGACCCAGATGTTGGTCTGCGCCTCGATGCCCTGCGTGGTCTGTTTCACTCCCAACTGGAGGCTTGGATCACCATGATGAACAACCGCCCATGGAGCGCGTTCTCGGCAACTCACCCGAGGGAACTATCGGTGCCCCACCCCTGGGAGTGTCATCGCCAAGATGGCCCACAGCTTGCTTCGTGTTTCCGGGCTAGCCTGAGCAGGCGGCGTGCGTCGCAAGTGGCCCTCGGAGGATCCTTATGCGTAAGCCTTACGTCACGGATCGTCTCGTCACCCGGCGCAATGCGCTTGCCCTTGGGGCCGGTGGTGCCGCGGCTGTCGCGACCGGGCTCGGACGTTCTAGCGCTGCGCCGGGGCCCGGTGCCCGCCTCACGTCCCTCGCCGCCCCGTACACGCAGGCTGCACCCTCGCCGGAGCTGGAAGGCATGACCGTGGCGGAGTTGCGGTCGGCTCTGGACGCCAAGCAGTTCTCGGTCCGTGAGCTGGTCGAGATGTACCTGGCCCGCATCGACGCGCTCGATCGGAATGGACCGCGCTTGCGCAGCGTGCTCGAGGTGAACCCGGAAGCCGTGGCCATCGCCGATGCTCTGGATCAGGAACTGCAAGGCACGGGAGCGCGGGGACCGCTGCACGGTATTCCGATCCTGCTCAAGGACAACATCGATACCGCAGACCAGATGCTGACCACGGCCGGCTCCCTGGCGCTGGTCAACTCCCGGCCCCGGCAGGATGCCTTCGTCGCCCGCCGGCTGCGCGATGCCGGGGCAGTGCTCCTCGGGAAGACCAATCTGAGTGAATGGGCCAATTTCCGGTCGTTTCATGC
>JAJTCL010000382.1 GCA_021323255.1 Propionibacteriaceae bacterium
AGTCCTACAGCCAAGCTGTGACCCGGCACTTCAGCAGCCGTCGCCCATCGGCTCACCTGGGCGGTTCACCGCCGTCATCCGGGCCCAATCGAACCAAGATCAAGAACCTCTAGAAAACTGGGGCTTCCTTCAGATGCGCCATCCGGGTACTGCGGTGCGAGGGTAAGGGCTATGAGGACCTTGAAGCTTTCCACGGTCGCAGCCAGATGTGCACTCGGCACGGTCATTTGCTTTGTGGCGGGCGCCGTGGCGATGCGTTCCAGTGGTGTAGGGGGTGTTAATCCTCGAGACGGGACGGCCGGGCTTGGATTGGATCGCGGCTTCTCATCGAGTCCATGCTGATAGCGGAGCGGCCATTGACGAGCTTCATCTGGAAGCCTGATGCGCTCTCCTGGATCGTTGGTTTCCTCGCGGGTATCGCAGGCATGCTCGCGCTCACCTCCGCCAAGTCCGGCGCTCTGGTGGGGGTTCTGATCTCGGTGACGACGATCCCAGCAGCCGCCAACGTGGCCGTGGCGATCCCCTATTGGGTGCCGAGCGAGGCAATCGGTTCGGCCATTCAGCTGATGATCAACTTGTCCGCCATCGCTGTCGCCGGAACGCTCACCTTGCTGGTGCTCAGGGCGCGAGCCGAGCAACTCGCCCGGCGGAGCCCAGCGCGGGCATAGGCCCAATGAGGGTTGGCCAGGGCTCGGTGGGTGATCTTCGAGTCCTCTAGAAGTGGATCGCCGACGGAACTCCTAGCGTTCTGTCATTGGCCGTAGCCCCAGCCAATCGGTTGGGACGTGACATAGATCGATCCATGCGATTGCTTCGTGCTTCCTCTTAGATCGTCCAGATTGTTGAGAGTGGGCGCACGCCTTTGGCGCGGCCGAGCGCAAGCAGTGCGGACGCCTCCTCGATGGTGCGGAGCAGCCTGTAATGGTTGAGCTGCTTGCCATACACACCGGGGCGCACCTCCGCGTCGACGATGATGGTGAAGATCGGTTTGACTTTCCCGCCCGCGTTCTCATCGAAGGTGACGATCAGCAAGGTGAGGCGCGAAGGCCGCACAGCGCCTGCCAGCGTGGCTGTTCCGCCCGTACTTCTCGCTGGCCAATTCCGATCGGAAAGCGGTACCCGCGTGTGTGGAAGCAGAGCTGGGGAACGGTGACCATCTCGGCGGTCGTCAAGGGCGCCGGATGGGGCATTCCTCCTTCCTTCCATCCATCTGCTGGATCACCCTCGGTGGCATCGGCCGAAAGCAGGAGGACGTCGACCGGGAAGGCGCCACGGAGTACCTGAACTGACTGTCAGCTTCGATCACAACATGATGGACGCCGCACCCGCGGCCCGATTCACCGAGCAGTTCAAGGAACTGATCGAAAGCGGTTATGGCCTGGCCCTCCATGACGAGACGATTGGTCAACCCATCGCTACACAACGCGTGCCCAAGGACAAGCTTCGCCTTGATGGCGTGGCTCTTCGTAGTCTCTCCGGCTCCGCCTGAACTAACGCGTTGACAGTTTTACCGGCTCCCCTTTTGTGCCGCAATCCAGATGGGGGTCGAGCCATGCGCCAGCCAGCGCTCCCCGCTCAAGGCGCTAGGAAGGGGCGCGCCAGGTGCGGTGTCAGAGCCAGGGCAGTTTCACCTCGGCGGAATAGGCGTCCCAGACGCCGCCGAACGTTTGCGCCAACTCCACCTCCTCGGCCGGGGCAAACATCCGCGACGCGACATAGAGCACAATCCCGATCGCGGCACCGAGCCAGGTGTTGAGCAGGAATCCAAGCCACGGGAGGACCAGGAGCGCGGCCCCGGTGTAGAGGGGGTGCTTCACCACCGCGTACGGCCCGTTCGTGATTAGCTCGCGACGCGGCACCTTGATCAGGAGGAGGTACACACACCACGCCCAGTTAACGACTCCGACCAGCAGGACAAGCACCGAGAGCACGCCGAGCCACGTCGGCGGACCGCCGATGGTGAACAGCGACGGGAACGCGATGTTCAAGACAACGCCCACGATGAGGAACGGCAGCGTGACCAGCCCGATCCGATCTCCGCTGCCGACGAGGGCCCTGATGTTCACAGCCGCTCCTTCCCCACTCCAATCTGAGCGTCCATCTTCGTCCGGGGCCAGAGTCGAACGTCCCGCAGCAGGCCGAGGGTGATCCAGCACAGTTGCGCACCCAAGGAAGGAATCCTGCTGCTCGCCAGCGCATGCCGTCCCTCAGGTCGCACCCGGATACGAGACCCCCGCGGCGCGGACGCGGCCTCTCGATGTGCCGGCAGCGAATGACCTCGACCGAGACAGCTTCGCCCGCTCTGGAAGAGACGCCAGCTGATCGCCTGGCCGGTCATCCGTCGGGCGGTAGCCACACGGCAAGCGCGTCGGAGTCGGTCAGTGCGGCGAATACCCGGTCCGGTGGGGCGCTGATGACTCGGACGGCGGTGTCAGTCCGGCTCATCGCGGGCGCGCCGGAAGCGCTCGTAGATCATGCGCGAGCCGACCCTCCGCCTTTGACTCCATCAAACCTGTGTTGATTGATTTTCCGGGACCACTGGGCCGCCACCGAACCGCGCGAAACCGTCGTTAGCTGGGTCAGATCGGAGTCTGGGTCTGACGACAGGCGATCGATAACACACCAGAACTGAAATACAGCGCGCTCGGCTTCGCGAAGGTTCTGTTCGTTAGCGGTTGGGGTGGGAGAGGGGGTTCTGCTTGGGGCGGGAGACGGTGCGGGACTTGTGGATCACCGGCCCTCGCCACGATTGCGGTGGTGGTGGGCTTCGGAATGGCAGCCTCGTTCGGGATCCAGGGCATCGAGCAGAACGACACGCCGTGGGCGGGCGGCTTCGAGCGGATCAACGCTTACGCATACTTCGCGTGGCTTATGGTCCTTGCTGTCGCCGTGATGCGCCGTGAAGTGCCAGCACGCGATCACGCGATGCGCGTGGCGTCACGGGAGTGAAACTTCCGACTGCTGCTTGATACGTAGCTTGCGAGACGTGTGTGTGATGATCGTCAGGTGCCGTCAGTGAAGCGGCTGAGTGCGGAAGACCGCCTTATCCTGTGGCCGGATGAGGTTTGGCCGCAGGACATCGGTGCTCTGGGCGTTTTGGACG
>JAJTCL010000383.1 GCA_021323255.1 Propionibacteriaceae bacterium
GGTCTCCACGTTGATGATTCGGGCGTCACAGCCGGCGTCCTCGAGCAGTTCCAGGGCGTCTCCCCAGGGCCAGGACCAGTCGACAGGTTGCGGAATGCTTCCGTTGGCCCTGATGGCGAGATCAACGTAGGTTCGAGCGTCGCGCACATGGTGCTCATGGAGCGTGGGGTCTCCGGGGTGCGGCAGGATCTGATCGACGCCGCGTCCGAGCATCACGTCTCCGCTTAAGAACAGTGTCACCGCGTCCCGCGCTGACATCGACGCAGCTTCGGGCATCGCTTCCCAGCGTAGGACCTCGGCGCTGCCAGCCGTCCGGGACCTGTGGCACGACCAGTCAGCCGATCATGGGAAACTGAGTTTGATGGATACCGTTCTCGTGACTGGTGGGACGGGGCACCTTGGCAGGGATCTCCTCCCGCGGCTCAAGGACTCGTACCGCGTACGCGTGCTGGCTCGTTCGCCAGGATCAGATCCCGATGTGGAATGGATTCGCGGAGACCTCGCCACCGGCGAAGGTATCGCGGAAGCGGTCGCCGGCTGTCAGACGGTGATCCACGCCGCGACGCTCTCGCCGGCCGCGCGCCGCGGCTACTTCGTGCCCAAAGATCTGTGGTCAAGTCCAGCCGAGGTCGAGCGTGACGGAACAGCCCGGTTGCTGGAGCAAGCCGCTGCGGCTGGGGTCGATCACATGATCTATGTGTCCATCGTCGGAATCGACAAGCCTCGGGTCCCATACCTGCGACGCAAACTGGAGGCCGAATACCTCGTCCGCCAAGGCCCGATCCCTTGGTCGATCGCCCGAGCGACCCAGTTTCACTGGCTGCTTGACCGCATGCTCAACAAAATGGCACGGCTCCCGATGGTGCCGTTGCCGGACGTGAAGGTCGAGCCGGTGGATACCGCCGACTTTGCGGACTATCTCGCCGAATCCATCGGCAATGCCCCGCTCGGCCGACTTGCCGACTTCGGGGGCCCAGAAGTCCTCAGCTTCTCCGAGGCCTTCGACCGGTGGCGGCAAGTCCGGCAACGTCCCGTTCGCACCATGCGGATACCGCTGCCCTCAGCGGTCAGCGATGCTGCCGCGGCGATGTCGATCAGCGACTCGGACAGCAGGCGGGGAACAGTCACCTGGGTCGACTGGCTGGGTACTCACACGGCGGAGTGACCGAGGTGCGCCACGGGTATGTCGCGCAGCCAGATTCCAGGCCAAGCCGCCGGTAGCGTGTCAGCGTGGTAGACGCGCCAACGAACGCCGGGACGCGCGTCGGGCTCGTGCTCCCCACTCTGGCAGCCGCTCAGTTCGTGATGCTCCTCGACAGCTCGGTCATGAATGTGGCGATCGCGACGGTCGCGAAAGACGTCGGAACCACCGTGACTGGAATCCAGACGGCGATCACCTTGTACACGCTGGTCATGGCGATGTTCATGGTCACTGGCGGCAAGCTCGGCTCGATGTTCGGGCGGAAGCGCATTTTCATGATCGGCTGCATCGTCTACGGGCTGGGTTCGCTGACGACAGCCTTGGCTCCCAACCTTCCGATCTTGGTCCTCGGCTGGTCGTTCCTTGAAGGCATTGGTGCCGCGATGATCTTGCCCGCCGTGGTCGCTCTCGTGGCGGCCAACGTTCCGGCGGAAGGTCGGCCTCGGGCCTTCGGGCTGGTCATGGGCGCCGGAGCGATCGCGGTGGCACTCGGTCCGCTCATCGGTGGTTTCGCGACGACCTACTTCTCCTGGCGCTGGGTGTTTGTCGGTGAAGTTGTCGTGGTGGTAGTCATCGTGCTCCTCGCCCGCCGGATGGAGGAACCCCCTCTGGCAGATCGAGTCCCGCTCGACGCTATCGGCGCGACGCTGCTTGCGATTGGGCTTGGTCTTGCGGTATACGGCGTACTTCGATCTTCCGAATGGGGCTGGGTCATCCCGAGGCCTGGTGGCCCCTCCGTGTTAGGCGTGTCACCCACGATCTTGCTCATTGTCGTGGGTGGACTGACCGTGTGGGCCTTCTTCGAATGGGAGGCGCATCTGATCGCGCAGGGACGTGAGCCACTGGTCCGGCCTTCGATCTTCCGCTATCGAGAGATGAATGCCGGATTGACCATGTTTTTCGTGCAGTACCTCGTGCAAGCCGGCGTGTTCTTCACGATCCCGCTGTTTCTTTCAGTGGCACTAGGGCTGTCTGCGCTTGAGACCGGTGCGCGCATTCTCCCCTTGTCTATCACCCTGCTCGCCGGAGCCGTTGGCATCCCGAAGTTCTTCCCTCGGGCGTCACCCCGCCTAGTGGTCCGGCTAGGAGTGCTTGCGATGCTTGCAGGAACTGTCGTACTGATCGTCGCGCTCGACCCGAACGCGGAGCCTGCGATTGTCACCGTCCCGTTGCTGCTGATCGGCCTTGGCATCGGTGCACTGGCCTCACAGCTGGGTGCGGTCACCGTCTCGGCCGTCCCCGACAGGCTGAGCGGTGAGGTGGGCGGTCTCC
This sequence comes from Propionibacteriaceae bacterium, assembly GCA_021323255.1. Taxonomy (GTDB): domain Bacteria; phylum Actinomycetota; class Actinomycetes; order Propionibacteriales; family Propionibacteriaceae; genus Microlunatus. Next base: position 2,474 of record JAJTCL010000383.1, read on the forward strand.
AGAACACCGCGACCAACCTGGGCGCCGCGCTCGGCACGGCGCTAGCTGGATCGATCCTGATTGCCGCGCTCACGACGTCGTTCCTCACCAGCGTCACGGAGAACCCGGACATCCCGTCGTCGGTCAAAGAGCAGGCCAATATCCAACTCGCGGCCGGGATCCCTTTCATGTCCGACGCGGACCTCAAAGCTGCACTCGATCGGGCCGGGGTGCCACCTGACGTCGCAGCGGAGGCGATCGAGGCCAACGACCAGGCACGCGTCGACGGCCTACGCTCGGCTCTCAGTGTCCTGGCACTGATCGCCTTGTCCGGGCTGTTCTTCGCGCGCGCTATTCCAAAGACGCCGAAATAACTTCATGAGGGCCTGAAGACGACGACGACCACCTCGGCTATCACTATGGCTGGCCCATAGCTAATATGTGGCCGTGTCGGCCCAATCCCTTGTACGCAAGTCAAGACGAGGTTATGTTTCCACGACGCGCTCCGAGCGGGCCCAGCAGACCCGACGGCGAGTGATCGAAGCTGCGGCGCAGCTGTTCGTCGAACAGGGCTACGCCACGACGACCATGCGAGCGATCGCCGCAGCGGCTGGGGTATCGGTGCCCACGGTTGAGCTGCTGTTCGG
>JAJTCL010000384.1 GCA_021323255.1 Propionibacteriaceae bacterium
ACCGACTTCTGGGCGGCGTGGCTGATCCACAGCGGCGGCGAGTCATCGGCAAGTATCGCCGATGTGATCATCGGGCCGGCCCGGGCTCTTCCGATCTGCCGAGCGCACGCAGCCATGCGTGTGAGCCGATCTGGCCTAGCGAGTAGCTGATCGATCTTGTAGCCCACCGTCGTCGGGTAGTTGCATCGCACCGCAGCACCTTCTTCCAGCAGAAAGTCGCTGTTCCGCACCTCCTGACCGGGAATCGGGTGGATCAGAACCATCGGTAGGCCGGCAGCCATGCACTCTGAGGATGAGAGTCCGCCCGGTTTCCCGACAAACAGGGTGGCGGTGCGAATCAGGTCGGCCATGTCGGTGGTGTAACCCAAGACCCGGTATCGATCGCGCTGGAAGGCGACCAGACCCTCGATCTGACTCTTCAACTGGTCGTTACGGCCGCACACTACGACGGCTTGGAAGTCATTTCGCATCCGCAACGTTTGTTGCACGATCGTCTGCGTGTACGCGCCGCCGGCCGCCCCGGCCGAGATCAGCAGGATTGGCCGATCCGGCCGCAAGTCGTAGCGCCGGAGGACCGCGTCCCGGTCGACCGCATCGCTCAGACCGGGTCGGACGGGTATCCCGGAGACGGTGATCCGATCGGCAGGCACGCCGATTGCGACCATATAGGCCTTGGTCTCGTCCCGCGCCACGAAGTAGTGGTTGAACGGACTGCTCAGCCATAGTCCCTGGAAGTCGTAGTCAGTGGTGACGACCGCCAGCTTCGCGTCCAAGACGCCGCGAGTCATCATCAGCGAGGCCAGTCGGGTCGGCAGAAAGTGCGTGCAGACGACAAGGTCTGGGCGGAAGGCCTTAATGGCCTTAGCGGTTGCCGTGGTGTTGAGGCGATCCCACAACGAGATCCACTTCGCCAGCTTGAATGGTGGGTCGTTTGCGTCGTAGCCCCAGCCGACCAGCCAGGGCACGGCTTCCACCAGCGCGAAGTACCCGTCGTCGTACAGAGTGCGGTAGACCTCATTGGTCGACTCGAGGATGTCCAGCCTCTGCACCTCATCTACTTCAGGGGCTGCCTGAAAACATGACTCGAGGACACCGGCTGCAATGTTGTGGCCCGAGCCGATGCCTGCCGCCAGGATGAGTACGCGCCGACCTATGACCCCGATGCTAGGGCAGTCGGATATGCCAGAAAACCGCCATGCCTTGCACCGGCGCACCCTCTATCGGCAATAGCCGATCGAGGGCCAATCTGGTGTTGTGAAGTGACGACGCCGCGCATTACTGCACTTGGCTTTCAACCGAAATAGGCAACCCAGAGAGGCGCAGGTCCGCGATGTCATCAATATCGGCTCTCGTGAAGCGTCATCCGCTGACGACGTTCTTCATCCTGGCTTACGCATTGTCGTGGTGGGCATGGATCCCTTATGCACTTGGGGTCTTTCCCAATCCGGTCGCAAGCTTCGGGCCATTTCTTGCTGCGCTCGTCGTACTGGCGCTCACGGAGGGCAAGGTTGGTCTGCTGGGCCTGTTTCGTAGGATGATCCGCTGGCGTGTTGCGCCCGGATGGTATGCGGTGGCGCTCTTGCTACCCGCGGTGCTTGCCGCCAGTGCGACGGCGCTCAACGTCCTGCTAGGCGCCCAACCCCCGTCGGCGACCCAACTCGGCGCCTGGACCGGAATCTTCTCTACTTTCGCAATCGTCCTTCTCGTCCCGGGAGTCGGCGGGGTATGGGAGGAGCCCGGCTGGCGGGGCTACGCCCTGCCCCGGTTGCAAAGCGGTCGATCCGCACTCGTCGCGAGCCTGATCCTCGCCGCCCTTATCGCCGGCTGGCATCTGCCTCTCATGGTGGTTGGTCAGGTTCACTACTCCGACATCGTGCTGATTGTCGCCGGTGTGATCGTCTTCAACTGGGTCTTCAATAACGCCAAAGGCAGCGTGCTGATCATCATGCTGATGCACGCCGCCAATAACGCGGTCGCCGGCAGCTTCTTCGCCCCGATGTTCTCCGGAGCCGACTCAGTTCGCCAGGCGTGGTTGCTGGCCTTGGTCTGGTGGGTCGTAGCGGTCCTGGTGATCGTAATTTCCGGTCCGACGAACTTCTCGCGCAAGTACCACAAGCAGGAAGAAGCACTTCCCGACTCGGAACCAGTTCCAAACAGGCAAGGAGTGTGATCATGTCGTCGATGGTCAAATGGGGCGGAATAGCGGGCCTGGCGGCCGCCGCGCTCTTGATCGTGTCCGCCATCCTCAACCAGATGAGTCCCGGCCCCGCCGGCAGCAACCTCTACCTCGACGTCGTCGTCCTCGCTGCCTACATTGCAGTAATCGTTGCCGTGCTGGGCATTCACGCATTGCACAGCGGCAGGCCTCGGTACGGCCGATTGGGGACCACCGGAACGGTGCTGACCATCGCCGGGTACGCGATCATCGCTGTTATGACAGTGATCAGCATGGTTCAGGGACAACGATCACTGCTCCCGATTCGCCTTACCGGCGCAGGCCTGGTGCTTGTCGGCTCCGCCCTCCTCGGTGTGATCATCATCCTTGCCCGGTTGCTGCCCTGGTGGTGCGGCGTACTGCTCATCGTGACTTTTCCGCTAGGACATTTCGCGAATGCGCTCTTCAGTTCCACCGAGAATCTGCTAATGGCCTTGCTCTGGGGCTCCGTGGGCGTTGCGCTGCTGATCCGACGCCAGGAGGTCGACGAGCCCGTCCTGACGCAGCCCGCAAGGACTGGCTGACCTTGGAGGGTTAGTGCGAAAACATCCGCTGATCGCTTTCTTCGTTCTGGCCTACCTCCTCACGTGGTGGATCTATCCACTCCTGAGGTTCTCTCCGCTGCTTGGCATCCCTGGCCTCTTCGGCCCGGCGCTCGCCGCGATCATCATGGCCGCGGTGACCGGAGGCAAGTCGGGTGTGAAGCGGCTGCTGAGCCGGGTCGTCCTCTGGCGTGTCGGCGTGCGCTGGTACGTGATCGCGCTGGGACTGCCGACGGTTCTCTCGCTTGCCGCTGCTGGTGTGCATTACCTCTTCGACGGATCGCGGCCCCTCCAGATCGGCGCGGTGACAGCCCTCGACTTCATCGTCTTCGTC
>JAJTCL010000385.1 GCA_021323255.1 Propionibacteriaceae bacterium
ACCCCTACCTTCCCTCACCGAGGTGAGAAATCGGACACCTTCCGCTGAGGAGGAACTGACATGCATGTCGACCACCTTGTGAACAAGGCGTTGCTTCGACCGATAGAGCCTGGGGTGGCCCTAGCGGACGCCTAACAGGTGCTCAATCCCCACGCGAGCAGCCCAGCCGAGTTCTCGTCACGGAGCCGCATCTGCTCAAAACGGTGTCTAAAGGATCCGTCGATGCGACCGCCAACGGTGCCCAACGCACCTTCAGGTTTTGACAGCGGCACGCTATCGGCATCGTGCACGTGTCCACAGATTTTAGGGCGGCTTGACGTTCAGATCGGAGGTTAAAGGATGAAGAGCGGCGGAGGTCGAACCCTCGGCACTGGGAAGGAGGGCATCGGAGTGGCTCAGAAATTGGTTGGTTCGGAGGTTCCACGACGTGTTTTGTACCGAGTGGAAGAGGCGGTCGTGCTGCTGGGCCTCAGCCGTAGCCAGCTGTACGAACTCATCAGATCAGGCAGGCTACAGACGGTCACAGAAGGACGCGTTCGGCAGTTACCAGCCGCGGCGATCGACGCGTACGTGTCGCTGCTGACGGTCGAAGCTAGGGCAGCTGGCGGTGACGGCGCGGCGTAACCCGGGCGAGGGTCGCCTGCACTGGGAAGAGTCTCGGCAGCGCTGGTTCGCGACGGTCTATGTCGGATACGCCCCGAATGGGAAGCGCCGCAAGATCAAGGTCAGCGCCCGGACCAAGACCGAGGCGAAGGCGAAGCTTCAGCAGCTGCTCCGGGACCGAGATGACGGGCAGGTACTCGGTGCTCAGAGCTTCACCGTGCGAGATGCTGTCGAATCATGGCTCGCACATGGCCTCACCGGACGCCAGGAGTCGACGGTCGTCAATCGGACCATCCTGGCGCGCACGCATGTGATCCCGGCGCGCTCGGGGCACGGAGGCTTGCGCAGCTATCGGCCGAAGAAGTTGATCAGTGGCTGGCCGCGAAGTCCAAGACTCTCAGTACCGACACCCTGCACCGCCTCCTGTCGATCTTGCGCCAGTCCATACGCCGCGCGCAGGCGCGCGACTTGGTGAAGCGCAATGTTGCCCTGCTGTGTGACGTTCCCCGCGGGACCGCTGGGCGTCCGTCGAAGTCGCTCACGCTAGCGCAGGCCGCGGATTTGCTTACAGCCGCGCAGAGGCAGCCCGCCATATGCCTACATCGTGTTGTCGTTTGCTCACAGGCGCGCGGACAGAGGAGTTGCGGGCGCTCACCTGGAGCCATGTGGACCTCGATGGCAAGCCGCCGAGCGTGCAGTTGTGGCGATCAGTGCGAGAGGGCGGGGATACCAAGACGCGACTGTCGCGGCGCACTCTTGAGCTCCCGAACGATTGCGTAGTCGCGCTTCGAGCGCACAGACGCTGGCAGACTCAGAGTCGCATGCGAAGCGCGGCACGATGGCCCGACAATGATCTTGTATTCACGACGCAACGCGGCACCCCTCTCGACGCGGCCAATGTTCGGCGTGCGTTCCGCCAGATAGCCGAGCACGCCGGGCTCCACGCGGAGGAATGGACCCCGCGAGAGCTGCGGCACAGTTTTGTCTCGCTGCTGTCGAGCGCCGGGATACCGATTGAGGACATCGCGCATTTGGTCGGGCACGCCAACACCCGTACAACGGAAAAGGTGTATCGCAAGGAATTGCGCCCCGTGTTAAGGCGCGGCGCGAAGGCGATGGATGACCTCTTCAATGCCCACCGCGCGACCGGCGAGCCCCCCACTCTGCCCCCCGCTTCCAGTGAGAACCAAACAGAGCGCTGAAATGACCCCGATGCGATTGGAGCCTGATCAGGAGAAATAGTGAGTGGAGCTTAGGGGACTCGAACCCCTGACCTCTTCCATGCCATGGAAGCGCGCTACCAGCTGCGCCAAAGCCCCTTGAGCGTGGACGAGCTGGCCCGTCCACAACCTGACCGATCTTACAGTCGAAGGCCTAGGCGGGCTACTCCGCGGCCGCCTCAGGATCAGTAGAGGAATATCGGCAGCCAACCTGGATTGTGAGCGTTTACCAGGATGCCCCACAGCACGCAGTCAAAGATCAAGTGCACGCTGACGACGTACAGCAGCGATCGGGTGCGATTGAAGAGGTAACCCTGTACGAGAGCGAAGATGGTGGTCAGAAATGGTCCCCAAGCCTGGTAGCCCAACTCCCACAGAAACGACACGAAGATGATCGCCTGCAAGATATTGGCTTGCCACATCACAAAGTGATGCCGGAGCAGAGCGAAGGCTGTACATATGAAGAACAGTTCGTCCCACAGGCCGACGGCATTGACGGCGAGGAAGAGACGGATGAGTTCGCTGGGCTCGCTGACCGCCGGCCAGTTGAGATAGGTCCCCGACGTGATGAAGTAAAACGGCATGATCAGCCAGGCAAGCCCCACCACGCTCACGACCCACAGGCGCTCCCCTGTTGTCCATCGTCGGCCGGTCTTGACCGGAAAGCGGACGAGGTAACGCTTGAAGACGAAGCGGTCCACGACGTACGGAACCACAACGGCGATGAGCAAAATGCTTCCCATCAAGACCATATGGCCGTAGCTGATGTCAGCTGCCAGTGAGATCGTTCCGATCATGCCGATGCCGAAGCCGATCAGCAGCAGGCTCTTCCCAAGATCACGATCGACAACAAACCCCAAGATCACGCTGACGGCCAGTACGACGTACCCGGACGGCTCGTGCTGTATTCCGAAGAGCAGGAAAGCAGACAACGACACACCAAACGCGGGCGCCAGAGCCCAAGAAAATCGTGGCGGCGCCTCGACCTTGGTGCTTACCGGTGCCGTCGTCACCCGACCAGCATGCCATTCCAATGATGGATCAGATGCGCGCTGAGCCTCCGGCAGGGCCAGGGTGGCGCCTGTCGAAGCGTGCAGCCGTGCCTTTCGCCAAGCTCAGGGCACAACTCAACAGGCTCAGGGCACAACTCGGATGCGCGTCATCCGATGTCGAGATCGGAGTTGGCGGTGACGTTGTAGGCCTCGATCCGCCAATAGGCCCCGGAGCGGTGCCGGTCGATACTCACCCAGGCGCAGTTCGAAAGCCCGCCCGACCGGACAGCCCGTGCGAGACGACCACGACAGTGGAATGATCTTCCGCGGCCTCGGCGATCTCGGTCAGCACCTCGAACATCCGCTCGGCAACCTCGCTCGGGCTCTCGCCGGTCGGTGACCGACGCACGTCCTCGCCGGCCCAGAGGCGGTGGGCCAGCTCGGGATCAGCGCTCCTGACCTCCTCACCGAGCAGGCCCTCCCAGGAGCCGACGTGAATCTCGCGCAGCCGCTTGTCGGTGATGATCTCCAACCCGGTGCGCTCGGCGAGCGTCGCGGCAGTCTGATAGCACCGTGACAAGTCGCTGGAATACAAGTCCGTAGGTCGAAAGCCGGCTAGCACCTCCGCCGCCCGAGCGGCTTGGCTTTGCCCCATCTCGTCGAGCGGGATATCGGCCTGCCCCTGAAAGCGGCTCACCACGTTCCATTCAGTACGACCGTGGCGCCAGATGATGATCCGTGCCGCTGTCATCGCCGCTCGTCCACGCCGAGCTTGATCTCAGGACAGTCTCGCCACAATCGCTCTAGCGCGTAGAAACGCCGTTCCTCGGCGTGTTGAACATGCACCACGAGGTCGAGGTAGTCCAGCAGTACCCAGCGCTGCTCTCGGTGGCCCTCGCGGCGTACCGGCTTGGCATCGTGTCCTCGCAGCGACTCCTCGATCCCGTCGACGACCGCGCCGACTTGGCGCTCGTTGGAGGCGGTGATCACCAGGAACACATCGGTAATGGCCAGCTGCTCAGAGACGTCGTAGGCGACCAGATCGGTGCCAAGCTTGTCGACAGCCGCTGTCGCAGCAGCGCGGGTCAGTTCCAGCGCGCGCTCGGTAGCAGTCAAGATCTCTCAATCTGTCGGACGATACTGCTCACGTCGTCTGAAGAACGCGCAACCAAGGCTAGCCGGACGCGACCGGGTGGAGTTCGCATAGGTGCATATCGCACTCGGGTCAGCCGGCGGCTCGACGCAGCCGGTCCAGCAGAGGCCCGCTACCTGATCAAGGAAGGCCGCCTGTCCCTCGTCGCCGACTTGCACAATCGCAACGTCAGTGAAGCCTGCTTCCCAGTACGGCTGCACAGCCTGCACAACCGCATCAAGATCAGGACCACACGGGATCTGCGCGGCCACGTCCTCCGGTCGGACGAACGTGCTCGCCCCCTCGAGCCAGCCGGTGTCGGAAGGTCCGCGTTCACCGCAAAGCCACCACCGAACCAGCGGAATTGATCATGGGCTCGCTCAATCGCCCGCTGCTCCTCCGGATCCCAGCAGATCGGTACCTGGCCGATCGTGCGCGTGTTCGTGGATCGCTTCTCGCGACTCCAGGCCTTGATCAACTCTTCATCGGGCTCCACCGCCACGAGATGATCAGCCAGCGGCGCGAATTGCACAATCGACTTCTCCCCCGACACCGCGATCGCGATCGGTACGCCACCCTCCGGCGCATCCCACAAGCGAGCCGAATCCACCCGGAAGTAGTCGCCCTCCCAGGTCACCAGCTCACCCGACTGCAACTCTCGGATGATGGTGGCCGCCTCGACCAGCATGTCTTGGCGCTGCGCGACCGGTGGCCAGCCCTCGCCGGTGATGTGCTCGTTGAGGTTTTCTCCGGACCCAAGACCAAGGATGAACCTGCCCTCGCTCAACAACTGGAGGGTCGCTGCCTTCTGCGCGACCACTGCCGGGTGATACCGGATGATCGGGCAGGTGACAAGTGTGGCCAGCTCGACGCGGGCGGTCGCTTGGGCTACCGCACCTAACACGCTCCAGGCGTACGGCGAATGTCCCTGGGACATCAGCCACGGAGAGTAATGGTCGCTGCACACTTCGAAGTCGAAGCCTGCCTGCTCAGCGGCAACTGCGTAACCCACAAGCTCCCGCGGCCCGCTCTGCTCCGTCATGAGTGTGTAGCCAAAGCGCGTCAACTCGCCTCCTCCTCGGTTTGCGATGCGAATTCGCCCACGCACAAACCGTAATCACGCTCCGACAGCGCGGACCACCCCGGCCGACAAGGCTCACAGCCGCCTCACTTTGGCTCCCCGGCCATGATCAACTTCACTCTGATCGGTCATCGCCATCTAGAGTTAGCCAATGGACGCCAGCGACCCCCGGCTGGCGGCGCTCAGGGAGGTTCCCGGCGCGACGGCGTACGTGCCTCGACTGCTGCCCGCGTGGGCCGCCGCCGAGCAGGGGTCTGCCCACCGAGTCGTCGACGGAAGCCTGCTGTTCTTCGACATCACGGGCTTCACCCCGCTCACTGAACGGCTGGCCCGCCGGGGCCGGGAAGGCGCCGAGGAGCTCAGCAACCTCCTCGACACTGTCTTCAGCCAATTGCTGATGGACGCCGAGGACGAGGGTGGCGATCTTCTCAAGTGGGGCGGTGATGCGCTATTGCTGCTCTTCGACGGTGCCGACCACGGCCG
>JAJTCL010000386.1 GCA_021323255.1 Propionibacteriaceae bacterium
CCCGGAGCGACGGGCCGTCCATTTGGAGAACGTACACCCCTGCCGTCACTGCTGTGCGCCGTCAGTCATGACCTGTTACGAGTCGGGCTAACTACCGATGCCCGCTTCGGTCGCTTGGCAATAGCGGTCGGCGGTTGTGAGTCGCGGGAAGCCTTGTGCTCCTGGAGGAGGCACCGATGTCGTTTTACCGAGGAATGACGTGCGAGAACGTGACCCTCAGTGGCCACCAAGGAACGCCGATCACGGCCTATGTGGCCCAACCATCTGGTGCGGGCCCGTTTCCAGGGGTGGTCCTAGTTCACCACCTCCCGGGCTGGAGCGAGTTCTACATCGAGACGACGCGTCGGTTCGCGCATCATGGTTATCTGGCAATCTGCGCTAATCTCTATGGGCGTGCCGGCGAGGGCCACCCGGACGACGTTGCGGCCAAAGTGCGCGCCGAGGGCGGCATTCCCGACGCCCAGATGGTCGGCGATACCGAAGCCGCAGTAAAATGGATCCGCCCGAAGCCTGACCATAACGGGAAGGTCGGTCTTTTTGGCTCATGCTCCGGTGGTCGGCACGCTTTCCTCTACGCCTGCCAGAAGGAGGACGTTAACGCTTGCGCCGATCTCTGGGGCGGTCGCGTCGTGATGGACAGCGACGAACTCAACGCCAAGACGCCGGTTGCGCCGATTGAGATGACGAAGAATCTGTGCTGCCCATTGCTCGGCATCTTCGGCAACGACGACCGCGCGCCGAGCCCCGAGCAGGTGAACGAGCACGAGGCCGAGCTCAAGAGACACGGCAAAGCTTACGAGTTTCACCGCTACGACGGCGCAGGCCACGGTTTCTTCTACTGGCACCGGCCGCTCTACAGACCCGAGCAGGCGATGGACGGCTGGAGCAAGGTCCTTGCGTTCTTTGGCAAGGAGCTGGCGAACTAGGAGGCGCAGACATGTGCACGTCGATTGTCGAGATCGTCGGTGTGGAGGGTGTGGCGAAGCGCGGCGACGCATGGTTCCCGCTCAGGGAGGCGGTGGTGGCCTATGACCACGCCCGCCATGCACCCGCGGCCGACGTGATTACGCTCGACTTCATCAACACGGGGCTCGAACCTGGGGCTCGTGCCGGCATTGAGCTGACCCTAGAGTCAGCCAAGGAATTGCGTGCCGCGCTTGATCGCGCGATTATTGCGGCCGAGTTCGAGGAGGCGGAAGTGCGAGGCAAGGGCGCCAAGTCAACCCTTATTGAGGCAGCGTAGACACCAGGTCGGAACGTCAGGCGCCCTGCACGCGGCAGCGGCGCACCAGCGTCACCATCGCGTTTGCCGCATTGGTCTGCCCAGCGCGAACGGCCTCACGAGCGACCTCCGCAGCCATCTCCCCGGGTACATGCAATTGTCGCAACAGAATGGGCCCGACCGTAGCGGTGCGGGCCCGAGGTGACCGAAGTCACACGTCAACGACGTCATTCCGGCTCAGCCGGCCAAGTCAGTCAGGTTGTGGTGAGTCTTGGGACCCCTGCCGTGGTCCTCTACTCAGCAGACGTCTTTCGGCCCAGGTGGATGCGTGATTAGGGCCTCCAATGACGTGGGGCCGGAGCAGGTGCTCCGCCCGGGAGACACGACTGATCGGTTGCTGCCTCACCCGCCCTGAGCGGGACGGTACCGATCCCATACAGCGGACAGGCTGCTGGGCGCGGGTTGATCCGCCATCCATTCAACGTGGGAACGAGAAACCTGTTTCAGCGGAGCTGTAGAGAACGTCGCCAGTTTTCTGGGAGTTGCTGCCGGCACCTCTGGCTTATGGAGTGACGCTCGCCAGCAGGTAGAGGTGGTTCCGTTTGTCTGAACAACAGCTCGCGCTGCGATAAGTGGAGCCCTGCCGGGTTCAGGCTGCCACGGATTGCGGCAGCCTGTCGAAGTAGGCCTGGTCCGGCGTCTGCCGGTCAAGGCTCGAGTGGGGTCTTCGGCCATTGTAGAAGGTCAGGTATCGGCTAATCGACGCGCGAGCGTCGCTGACGGAGTCGTAGGCCATGAGATAGATCTCCTCGTACTTGATTGATCGCCAGAGCCGCTCGACGAAGACGTTGTCACGCCAGGAGCCCTTGCCATCCATGCTGATGGCGATGCCAGCCTTGAGCAGCACGCTGGTGAAGTCGTGGCTGGTGAACTGCGAGCCTTGATCGGTGTTGAAGATCTCGGGTTGGCCATACCGGGCGAGCGCCTCCTCCAGAGCCTCGACGCAGAACGCCGCCTCCATGGTGATCGACACCCGCCAGGACAGAACCCGGCGGCTGAACCAATCGACTACGGCGGCGAGATAGACGAAGCCGCGTGCCATGGGAACGTAGGTGATATCCATGGCCCAGACTTGGTTCGGACGGTCAACGCTCACGCCCCGGAGCAGGTAGGGGTAGATCTTGTGCCCCGGCGCGGGCTTCGAGGTGTTCGGCTTGCGGTAGATCGCCTCCATGCCCATCCGCTTCATCAGCGTCGCGGCATGACGGCGACCAAGTTCGATCCCCTCATTGTTGAGGAGATCCCGCAGCATCCGGCTACCCGCGAAGGGGCACTCCAGGTGCAACTCATCCATCCGGCGCATGATGGCGAGGTCGGCCGCTGAGACGGGTCGGGGCAGGTAATAGACGCTGCCACGGCTGATCCTGAGCGCCCGTGCCTGCTGGGTGATCGGCAGATCGTGCTCGCGGTCGATCATCGCTTTGCGCTCAGCAGGCCGGCTTTGCCGAGCGCACCGGACAAAAAATCGTTGGTCAGCGTCAGCTCGCCGATCTTCGCATGAAGCGTCTTCACGTCGACGGCCGGCACAGCCGACTGCGGCTCCGAACCAAACACCCCGGCAGCCCCTTCCAGGAGCTGAGCCTTCCAGGCCGTGATCTGGTTGGGATGCACGTCAAATTGCTGAGCGAGTTCGGCCAGCGTCTTCTCGCCCCTCACGGCAGCCAAGGCCACCTTCGCTTTGAATGCCGGGCTGTGGTTCCGGCGTGGTCGTCTGCTCATCGTCTCTCCTGCTCCGCAGCCATCCTGGCCGCCATCAGGCAGAAACTCCACTCATTGCACCTGTGCAGAAATCCCGAGCCACCTCTAT
>JAJTCL010000387.1 GCA_021323255.1 Propionibacteriaceae bacterium
CGCCCAGAGGGCCTGGATCTGATCGCTGACCTAGGCCTGGCACCTCGGATGGTGCATCCGACGCAGGCCCGGCCACGGTTGTTGATTGGCGGCCGACTGTACGTGATGCCGTCATCGTTGCTCGGCGTACCGACTGATCTTGCTCAACTGGCCGGTCTGCTCTCGGCTGAGGGATGGCGAATGGCGGCCTCGGAGCCGGAGCGGCCGGCGCCAGTCCTTGATCATGATGTGGCGATCGGCCGCTATGTGGATGAACGCCTTGGCGCCGAGGTCACCGATCGGCTACTCGAGCCGCTGTTGGGCGCGGTGTATGCCGGGCATTCTCGTCTGCTGTCCTTCCATGCCGTAGCACCGGAGCTTTTCCAGCGGGTGAGGGTGGGCGGCTCACTGCTGCGGCACGCCCAGGAGGTCGCCCGACGAGGGCAGGATGGTCCAGTGTTCGCCGGGCTGGAGGGCGGGGTGTCGACCTTGGCCGAAGCGCTGGTCGATGATCTTGTTCGGTGCGGCGTGATGATGCATTCGGAAGCGATCGCTCGGGGTCTGGAGCGGGTAGGTCGCCGGTTCCGTTTGATCGTGGGCGCCGCGGATGATCCAAAAATGATCATGGCTGACGGAGTTCTATTGACCGCTCCCGCGAGGGCCACCGGGCGGCTGCTCTCCAGCCTGGTTGCCTCCGCAGGGGAGTTCGCTCGATTGCCGCACGCGTCGGTAGCGGTGATCACTCTGGCGGTGCGGGGGTTGCGAGCTGAGGCGTCAGGAGTGCTGGTGCCGCCTGGCGAGCTGCCGACGATCAAGGCGTTGACGTACTCGTCGGCGAAGTGGGGCTGGGTGGCCACTCAAGCGCGAGAGCGGTGGGGCCCAGGCGTCGAGATCGTCCGGGTGAGCGTTGGTCGTCACCGGGAGGCGGCCGCCTTGCAGCTCAGTGACCGGAGGCTCCTGGAACGCACTTTCGCTGAGGCGAGGAACATCCCGGGATGGGAGGCCTCGACGCTGGTCCAAGGCACGGTAAGTCGGTGGGGCGGCGGGTTGCCCCAGTATCCCGTCGGACATCGGGACTTGATAGCGCGACTGCGCGGCGATCTGGCCGGCATGCCGGGACTTGCCGTGGCTGGCCCGGCTCTGGATGGGATCGGGATCGCGGCCTGTCTGGGATCCGCGAGGACAGCAGTCAGCAAGCTCGGGGCTGACCTTGGACAGGGCCATCAGGAAATGATCCAGAGCGAAGATCAACTTGAGGAGAGCGGGAGATGAAGTCGCGGGAGATCAACTCAACGATTCGCTACACCATGTGGTCGGTGTTCTCCAGATCTGGTCAACTGGACGATCCGCCCGTGGAGACTGCAGACGCGACTGTGCGCGCGATCGACCGTGCCACCCGAGACGACGATCTGGTGATCCGCGGCTGGTATGACGTGGCTGGTCTACGTGCCGACGCCGATCTGATGGTCTGGTGGCACGCGCCAAGCTCCGACACGCTGCAGGACGCGTATCACGCTGTACGCCGCTCTGATCTGGGTGCACATCTGGTGCCGGTTTGGTCGCAACTCGCGCTGCACCGCCCGGCAGAGTTCAACAAGGGCCATGTGCCGGCCTGTATGCAGGACGAGGAGCCCAAGGCCTACCTCTGCGTCTACCCCTTCGTGCGTTCCTACGAGTGGTACCTGTTGCCGGAAGAGGAGCGACGGGCGATGCTCACCGAGCACGGCATGCTGGCTCGGCCGTACCCCGACGTTCGAGCCAACACTGTCTCGTCCTTTGCGCTGGGTGATTACGAGTGGGTGCTGGCGTTCGAGGCCGACGAACTGCATCGCATCGTCGACCTGATGCGCGCCCTGCGAGCTGCCGCGGCGCGCCGTCACACCCGCGAAGAAGTGCCTTTCTACACCGGCCGGCGACAAGAGCTGAGCGACATCCTCGCTCTCTGGTGAGCCGCTCGATCGTCAGTGGCGAGTGGGTTCGAGGGAAAGCGAGACCGAGTTGATGCAGTAGCGCAGGTCGGTGGGAGTGTCGTAACCCTCGCCTTCGAACACGTGACCGAGGTGTGAGTCGCAGGTGGCGCAGCGAACCTCGACTCGCTTCATGAATAGCGACTTGTCCTCGATGTAGCGCACCCGATCCTCCGCCAGCGGCGCGAAGAAGGAGGGCCAGCCGCAATGCGACTCGAACTTCTGATCACTCCTGAACAGCTCGGCACCACACGCCTTGCAGCGGTAGACGCCCTCGGTCTTGGTATCGGTGTATTCGCCGGTGAAGGGGCGCTCGGTGCCAGCTTCGCGGAGAACCTTGTACTCCAGCGGGCTGAGTTGGGCCCGCCACTCGGCCTCGGATTTGACGACTTTGCCTACCTCAGCGGCCGGATTGTTCTGCGTATCGGTCATCTCTGCCTCTCCATTGCGGGCACGTGTGGCACATGTGCCAACAGCCAGCGCGGTATGCCTGTTCCCGACAGTACTCACCTATGCTGACGCCATGCCGGTGCCAGCGGTCGAGCTCGAGGTCGGTCACCGCACCGTAAGAGTGACTAGCCCCGACAAGATCTACTTTCCAGAAGTCGGGCTCACCAAGCTGGACATCGTCTCCTACGTCGTCGCCGTCGCAGACGGCATGTTCCCCGCCCTGAAGGACCGCCCGGTCACCATGGAACGTTGGCCGGGAGGATACCGGCCGGATGTGAAGCTCAGCACTAGGAGCGATTCGCACGGCGAGGCGTTCTACCAGAAGCGGGCGCCTTCCAAAGGCGTGCCCGACTGGGTTGAGACCGTGACCATCACCTTCCCGTCGGGGCGAACTGCCGACGAGGTTTGTGTGACCGAGCCGGCGACGATTGCCTGGATGGCAAATCTAGGCACCCTTCGCTACCACCCCTGGCCGGTGACCCGGGCCGACACCGAGAAGGTCGACCAGCTGCGTATTGATCTTGACCCGCAGCCGGGCACCGACTTCGCTGATGCGGTACGCGCCGCGCACGAGCTGCGCGGCGTATTGGAGGATGCCGAGCTTGTGGGTTTCCCCAAGACCAGTGGGGGGCGGGGCGTTCACGTATTCGTGCCGATTGAACCCGGGTACGGCTTCATCGAAGCCCGCTTCAATCAGATGGCCCGGGATCGCACCATCGCCTCGGCGTACTCCATCCGGCCGACCCCCACCGCTGTGGTGTCGGCACCGTTGACCTGGGACGAGTTGGGCGAAGTCGCTCCCGAGGATTTCACTGTCAGCTCGATGCCAGGCAGGTTCGCCGAGATGGGTGATGCGTGGCGATCCTTCTATGAGCTGGCGCCGCGCAGCATCGAGGTCGCGTTGGAGATGTATGCGCGGGACGAACGGGAGCTGGGCACTGGCAAGTATGGCGGCGCGGA
>JAJTCL010000388.1 GCA_021323255.1 Propionibacteriaceae bacterium
TTCCTGGCACTACTGGCTATGGCCGCTGTCTGGGGATCGACCTTCCTTCTGATCAAGGACCTGGTGACCCGTGTTCCGGTCGCCGACCTCCTCGCGCTTCGGTTCGCTATTGCCGCCGTGGCGCTGGGAGCCATTGTGGGGCCACGAATTCAGATTTCCCGTTCGGTGCTCACTCAGGGCGTGCTGCTCGGGCTGTTGTACGGATCAGCGCAGGTCCTGCAAACCGCCGGTCTGGCCCATACCGCAGCGAGTGTGTCGGGATTCGTCACCGGGCTGTACGTCGTTGCGACACCACTACTGACAGCAGTGATCCTGCGCCGCAGGATCGCCAACATCACGTGGTTTGCAGTCTTCCTAGCCCTGTTCGGGCTCGGCGTGCTGGCAGTGCGCGGGTTCACCCTTGGCTATGGTGAGCTGCTGACTGTCATAGCAGCACTGCTCTACGCCCGCCACATCGTGGCCTTGGGAAAGTCCAGCACGCCGCAGACCGCGATCAGCCTCAGCCTGGTCCAGTTGATCGTGATCGCTGTGATGTGCGCAGTGGGGGCTCTGTGGCTGACGCCAGGATCAGGCTCCGGCATCCAGCTGCCGGCAAACGGACACGACTGGCTCGTGGTGCTCTACCTCGCACTCGTCGCAAGCGCATTGACGATGGTGCTGCAGACCTGGGCTCAGGCGCATATCGAGCCACCCCGAGCTGCAGTGATCATGGCCATGGAACCGGTTTGGGCGGCAGCCTTCGCGGTGGCCTTCGGCGGCGAGAGCGTCACCGTACGTATGGTCATCGGTGGCCTGGCCATCGTGTCGGCGATGTACCTCGTTGAACAGCCCGAGAGACGCCTGCTGAGGAGCAAGGAGTACACCGGGCGAACAGCCCTATCTTGATCATCCCGATCGCGATTGCTGTCCTGGTGCTCGTTCTGCCTTCTTGATCATCCGGCGTCGCGGCTGACCCTTCGAATCCAAACCTGCGCTGGAATCGGGTTTCCGAATCGAGGGCAGCGGATGCGCTTCTCGGTCGACAAGCACGACACAGAGTTGATCGGCTTCGAGCCGACTTCGCGCATCAGTTCTTGAGTCGCGTGTCCTCGTTCGTCTGGAAGAACCTGCAGATCACACCGCCGGTGTCGCGCGCAATGATGCGGCCACGGCAAATGGGCTAAGCTCTGCACATGCGAATGCACATAGAGCTCGATGATGAACTGGTAGCTCTCATCGATCAGCTGACGGGGCCTCGAGGTCGCAGTGCATTCGTGCGTTCAGCGATCGAGCGTGCAATCCGGCAGGAACTTCGTTGGTCCGATATCGAGGCTGCAGCCGGCACCATCGAGAACCACCATCACGAGTGGGATGCCGATCCTGCGGCTTGGGTGCGGCAGCAGCGCCGTGCCGACACGCGTCGCGCCGGCTGATTTGTGCTTCGGGTTCTTGACTCGACGGTGCTGATCGACTTCCTGAGGGGGCGACCAGCGGTGGGACGTGTCATCGGGTTGCGCACCAGTGGTGATGTGCCAGCGACGACAGCGATCAATGTCGAGGAGATAGTGCGGGGCCTCCGCACCGACGAAACCGAAGCAGCACGCCGATTGTTCAGCGGACTGATTATCCTGCCGATCGATAGCCGGGCTGCCTGGCAGGCGGGCATGTGGCGGCGCAAGTTCGCTGCTCGCGGAATGACCCTGTATCAGAGTGATTGCCTGGTTGCCGCGACGACCTGGGCACACGAAGGCACCCTGGCGACTGGCAACCCGAAGGACTTCCCTATGAGAGAACTGACGGTTGAGCATTGGCCTGTTGGCCGGTGAAGCCGACGTCCAGTGTCCGTGCGATCGGCACACCAGGGCGATAGGCCAGATGGAGGTATGAGGGTGCGTCGAGCATGGTGAGATCCGCGCGGTTTCCCAGCACCAGACGACCGATATCGTTTCGCCGCAAAGACTTTGCCGAGCCGACTGTGGCTGCGAGCAGCGCCTGAGCCGGCGTAAGACCGAGTTCGCGAACCGCCAGCGAGATCACCCACGGCATCGAGCTCGAGTAGCAGGTCCCCGGATTGCAATCGGTCGCCAAGGCGATCGACGCACCTGCGGCGAGCAGCCGGGCCGCGTCCGGATAGGGCGAGCGGGTGCAGAAGTCCACCCCAGGAAGCAGCGTCGCCACTGTGTGCTCCGCCGCCTCCGCCAAGGCGTCAACGTCGGCGTCGTCGAGATAGGTGCAGTGATCGACACTGGCAGCCCCCAGCTCAACCGCCAGTCGTACGCCGGGGCCCAGACCGAGCTGGTTACCGTGCACCCGCAGCCCGAGGCCGGCCGCGGCTCCAGCGGTGAGCACCTTGCGGCCCTCGTCCGCGTCGAAGGCGTGCGCCGAGTGTGGCTCGCAGAAGACGTCGATCCAGCGTGCGTACGGAGCCGCCGCGTGCAGCATCGCCCCAGTGACAAGATCGACATATCCCTCCCGGTCGTGGACATACTCGGCCGGTACCACGTGGGCGCCCAGAAAGGTGGTTTCGGGGCTGAATTGGGAAGCGATCTGAAGTGACCGGAGCTCGTCGGCAACGGTCAGTCCGTAGCCACTCTTGATCTCGATGGTGGTGGTGCCGAGTGCGCGTAGCTCACGGATCCGAGCGGCAAGCAGGCCGGTCAACTTGGCGTCAGTCGCGGCGCGTGTAGCGGCAACGGTGACACCGATGCCGCCGCCGTCGTACGGCTGGCCCGTCATCCGCGCCGCAAACTCCGTTGCTCGGTCTCCAGCGAAGATCAGGTGGCTGTGGGAATCGACAAAGCCCGGAACGATGACCCGCCCGCCGACATCGATCCGATTGTCGGCAGCGGGAGCGTCGGCGGCTGAGCCGATCCAAACGATCACGCTGTCCTCGATGACGAGCGCTGCGTTGGACCGGAGGCCGAGCCGCTCAGGACCGGTGCCGTCACAGGTGACCAGCTCGCCGATCCCGGTGACAGCCGTGCTGCTCATGCCTCACCTAGTTGGTCAAGAGCCCCAGTGAGCAGCCGGGCTGGTGAACCGAGCCGGTGCTGCCCATCCCGGACGATCACCTCACCGCCGACGACGACCTGGTC
>JAJTCL010000389.1 GCA_021323255.1 Propionibacteriaceae bacterium
CCAGTACGCCCACTCCGAGAGGTTCGTCTTACCCAGGACGACCGCGCCCGCCTCGCGCAGACCAGCGACCAGATGCGCGTCGCGGTCGCTGCGGGCGGTGCTCAGTGCGGCCGCGCCAGCGGTGGTGTGCAGTTGGTCCCCGGTCCCGATGTTGTCCTTGAGCAGGACCGGGATGCCGTGCAACACGCCTCTGGCGCGACCGGATGCTCGCTCGGCATCCAAACGCGCGGCAATCTCCAGCGCGTCCGGATTCAGCTCGATGACCGACCGCAACTGAATCGCGTCGAGTCGCCGGATGCGATCGACGTAGTACGCCACGAGATCAGTCGCGCTGTAGCGACCCGCGTCGAAGTCCGACTGCAGCTGAGGCGCCGTGGCCTCGAGAACGACCGCGTCGAGGCGACAGCGCATCTGCGGGGTGACCCGGGCCAGCGCATCCGCGAACGGACGGAAATCGAGGGGGCGACGTGGCGGCGGGGACACGGCTGGTGTCGCCTGCGCGGCAGAGACTCTCCGGGTCACCCCGTGCGTCAACAGCGCGCCCGCCATGCTCTTGATTACTCTGCGCCGGTTCAACCCACTCATCCCCCTGCCCTTCACCGACCGCAATTCTAGAAGCATCCTCCTATGCCGCAAGCAACACCCGTTAGCCCCGCCACCCTGGAACCCTGAAATGAGGACTCATGGGGTTCTCTTCAACGTTCTGATACGACCTCCAGGTTCGGGCACGCGGCGATTGATGATGTCCCAGTGGCGGGTAGTCCCGGGCGACATTGATGTTGGCAAAGATGGTGAAGGTGTTAAAGATGTTGAAGGTGTTGAAGGTGTTGAATTTGTGAGGTGCGTGTCACAACGCGCCTTCCCGCGCCACTTCCCCCTCTCCCGGCTCGACGGGAGAGGGGCGGGGGGTGAGGACATGCGCACAAGGAGATGGTTCGCGCGAGGATCATTCAGATCAAGAGGTCAGGGCTCGCTGCCGCAATGCACCGAAATCACCCAGGTTCCATCTGAAGGGAGCGGGTTCTTGAAAATTTGATATGGCGGAGACGAACGCGACCCGTACCAAGCATCAACGGACGTGTTACGAGATCAGCCCTAACCACTGCCAGTAGGGAATGCTGGCCAAAAGCGCGATGAGGACGAATGCCGGATAAGCAATTGCCAGCGGGCGCGCTTGTTCATGAGAAAAGGACCGCTCTCCCGTGGCGAAGTAGGCGGCCTGATAGAGCACATTCTGCTGCGGGTAGAGCCAGAGGTTGTTGGCCAGCATCGCCGTGAACATGACGATCCACGGGTGGACCCCGGCCGAGGCGGCGGTGGGTATGAGTGCGGCGGCGAGCAGGAGGGCAATGAGGCTGGGACGCAATGTGATGCTGAGGACCGCCGCCATCCCGGCCACCAGGAGCAGGCACACGAGGGGCCGGCCCGCGATCACGCCACCAAGTGCCGTCAAGCTCTGCACCAGCCAGTCGTCCAGACCAACGTGGGCGAAGATCCCCGCGAAGCTCAAGATCACGCCGACGTAGAGCAGGAAGCCGATATTGACGCCATCCCGCAGTGCGGCATCATCCAGCGCCCGGACCAGGAACAGCACGGCTACGGCCGCCACCGCGAGCCAAGCGGGAGCGATGCCATGCAGTGACTGCGTTGAGAACCCTGCCAGGAGCAGCCCGAGGATGAAGATTACGCTCCATTCGTCACGGGAGAGCGGCCCCAGCACGCGTCCTTGCAGCGCCAGGGTCGCCTCCGGCAGATCATCGGGCCCCTCTGGCCGATACCGCATGAGCACGAAACCCATTGTCAGCACAAAGAGGATCAGGCAGGTGGGAAGCGCCGCGAGTAACCAGTGAACCCAGTCGATCTCGGCACGCGCCTCGGCCGGCAAGAGCCCATAGGCGATCAACGCCCCCGACGAGCCGGTCAGGAAGAGGGGCCCCATCATCCCGAAGCCAACGTACGTCGCTAGGGCCAACCCTGCCGATCCCTGCGAGCGTTCCGGATAGCGCAGCGTCTCGGCAATGTCCTGCGCCAACGGCGTCGCCAGCATGACCCGGCCCGCTGGATCGGGCATGCCCGGGGAGAGGACGACGCCGAGCGCACCAAGCGTGAGGCATCGAATTCGGTAGCTCGCGGGGAGACGCCGCACGAGTTCGACCGCGCCGCGGTAGAGGAGCCCACTGCGCGCCACGGCGGCCCCGATCGCCATGCTCGCCAGCAGCAGGAACCACGTCGAGCTGGCGAAGCCTGAGGCAGCCACCTCGACCGGAGCGATACCCATGACGACCCAGACGGCAATGAGCATCAGGGCCAGGAGGTGATTGGGGAGGATGTCGAGGAAGCCAAGCAGGACCAGTAGGCCTACAGTCACGAGGACGTGCAGACCGGTTGGCGACAATCCACTGGAAACCGGCAGCGACCAAGCCAAAGCTGCCAGTACGAGGACCCCGAGCGCCAGCAGGGGCCGCACGGGAAGAGCTCGCTCACGAAGGCCGGAGACGAGGAGCGTGCCGTATCCGGCTCCCCAACCAAGCCCTCGCCGCAGGAGACCAAAACGTCTGCTGCGCTCCCGGTCGCTCGGCGCCACGGTCAGCGATTGGTCCTGCGATGAGTCACAGCCGAAGGCAGCGCCATGTTGGCGTTCCAGGTGCATCGCCTGGCGAAGACACGCGAGAGAGGCGCCCTCATCACCGATTTGCTGGTAGAGCGCGGCCAGCGCTCGCTGATACTCGATGGCTACCGCGGGCTGCCGAGACGCGCGGCGCCGCTCGGCTTCTCGATACGTTGCGACAGCCTGCTCGGGCTTTCCCTGGGCGACGCAGCAAGCGGCAAGCAAGCGCACGAGTGCGGAGCGGGTCCACAGAGTCCGGCTGGGAAGCGCGCGCAGTGCCGCTTCGACCCGCACCGCATCCCGGTCGCTAAGAGACCCGCCATGCTTCTCGAGCAGGTCAACGAGTCGGTTCCAATCCTTGGCCTCGCGGGCCAGATCGATCGCGTCAAACGGATCGACGTCCGGCCGGGAAAGAAGCGCATCGGCCGCCCGGTGACGCAGGTCCCGCAGACCCCGGT
>JAJTCL010000390.1 GCA_021323255.1 Propionibacteriaceae bacterium
CAGCGTCATCGAGGCGATCCTGGAGGCATGTCGCATTGCTTGTCGCATCTGCGGCAACGACTGTGCGAGCCACGCCGACATGCATGAGCACTGCAGGATCTGCGCGGAAGCCTGTCGCCGGTGCGAAATGGCCTGCGCTGCCTTGCTCAGCGAGCTGGGATAGTAGCCGTCAGGGCGCGCACTGCAGGATCATCGAGTCGGTGATCCTGGTGTGAGACGTTCCCGCAGGAATACTTCGTGCAGCTGCCAAACCGAGATTGGGCGGCATGATCATTGTGACTCGCGGCAGGCGGCCGACTTCCCAGCTGGCAATAGCGCTGCGGTAGGTAGACCCGATCAGCCGCGTTCGGTCGTCAGCTTGCGATGCCCAGTGCGGTGAGCAGCACCAAGACCACGGTGCTGACTGCGAAGACTCCGTGTAGCACGACCGGCAGGCGCGGGATGTGCTGCTCGGCCAGATCAACCGCGCCGGCAGCTGGTGGCGCGGCGGCCGCGTCCGATCGGGCGGCGCTCGCCATGGCGGCACGGCCGTCTTTTGTCCATTGCCTGACCAGCAGCCCGCCCAGCAGAGCGACCCGCCCAGCAGAGCGACCAGGATGAGGTCAGCGACCGCAATCCAGGCCCACAGGGTGTTCCCCGTGACCAGGTAGATGATCCATACGATCAGTCCCGCGGCGGCCAACCCAAAGTGCGCGAACACCCGGACTCGTGGGAAATTCGTCCCCGCTCCCGGCACCTCGCGCAGCCCCCCGCGAGTTGCCCACCGGATCAGCATGAAGAATCCAACCCCGGCGGTGATGAGCCAGGTGAGCAGTGCAGCGATCGCCATCGACGGCCTCTTTCGACCAAACTGACTTCTATCAGATACTGAACTCGACGTTAGACCTGTAGAGGTCTATCGTCAAGACATCTGTCCGTTATGGAAGGGCGCCCGGTGCAGAACTTCGACCGGAATGTCAGACGTATCGGTGTGTTGGCCGATCCTAGACGTCGCGAGCTGTACCGGTTCGTGTGCTCCCAAGATCAACCCGTGACCCCGCGATGAAGCGGCAGAAGCGGTCGGCGTCGCCCGCCACAAGGCGAAGTTCCACCTCGACCGGCTGGAGGCGGAGGGACTGCTTGAAGCCGACTATCTGCGGTTGACCGGACGCACTGGGCCCGGTGCCGGGCGTCCCTCCAAGCGCTACCGGCGGGGCAGCAACGAGGTCGGCGTAACTCTTCCGGCCCGAGACTATGAGTTGGCCGGCCACATCATGGCCGACGCCATCTCTGAGTCGGCGCGCACCGGCAGATCAATCTTCGACGCGCTCAATAGTGCGGCAGCCGCTCGCGGTGCGGCCATCGCCGCCATCTCAACCGATCATCCGTCCGAGGCCGATGCGGCTCTGGATCTCGCCGTACGCATCCTCGCGGACCATGGCTATGAGCCTCGACGGACCGATCACATCGTGATCATGGCGAACTGTCCGTTCCACCGCCTCGCTGTCGCCCACACCGACCTGGTCTGCCGGCTGAACCATGCCCTGCTCGAGGGGTTCGTCGACTCCGTGGCCGCTGAGCTGCTCGAAGCTCGTCTCGACCCCGATGCGAACCGGTGCTGCGTCACCTTGGTAGCCCCTCCGCGATAATGGTCAGGCCTGCACGGTCCACGCCACATGGGCGAGGCCAGCGCGCGGATCGTACGTTTTTCAATCACAGCCGCTGAAACGTGCGGGTGGTGGTGGCTGGAGGCGCGGGTGTTTCCATCACAGGCACAAAAACGTACGCGCAGCTGGACGACAACTGTCGTCACGACGCTTGGACTGAGTCGGCACCAGGCCGCGGGCGGGAGTTGATTGCCTTGTGGACCTCAGAGTGTCACGCTGCTGAGGACCGTCGTTCTGCTGATCTTGAGACGTCCTCCGTCATTGACCAGGGAGTACGCCGTACGCTCGCGCACCACCCGTCCGTCCTCGAAGTAGTAGGTGATCGTTGCCCGCGCCGAACTTGGGGGGATGCCGCTCACATCCGTCACCGAGACCCTGTCAATCGCATCCCAGAAGCGCTCGTAGGCCTGGCGCCCTCCGGCATGGTTGGTCTGATACCAGGTCGTCATGCGTGGCCAGGCCGCGTCGGTGTTGCGCGGCATCAAGGCGTAGTAGCTGGTGATCGCCCGCCGGAGCTGCCCTGCCGTCGGCGTCCCCCGAACCGTTGGTTGCCTCGTTTGCGATTGCGGCTGGGATGACCTACGAGCCTGGGTTCGTGGGGTAGCTGGCGGGGACGCATCGCGGGCTGGCGAACTGGCACTGGTTCGTGGGCTGGCTGGCGGGGCCGCATCCCGGGCCGGCGTACGGGCTCCTGTTCTCGAGGTAGCCGTCGAGGAGGGCTCCGCCTTCGTGGATGCCCTCGGAGCCTGGGGCGCCGAGGAGAGGCTGGTGGTCTCAGGCGCCGCTGCGCTCGACTGCCCTGAGCTGGCTGTCGGACTACCGACCCGATCGGCCATCAGTACAGCAATCAGGATTCCTACGCCGAGCACGGCAACAATGGCTAGGGCCGCCGCCAGGCCGTGTTTGCGCTGAGGTGCGGTGGAGGCCTGATCCGGACTGTCGGGCTCTGACGAGGTAACCGAACTCGGCGAAGCAGCGGTCTCCGACAAGCCCAGATCGACTGCATCACCGGCAGTCGCCTCGGCTGGTGCAGGCATCGGGAGTGTCTCGGGACCTGCGCTCGAACGAGTCCCCGCTGCCAACCGCGCCAATCTGTCGGCGACTGTCCGCATAGAGGGACGGGCTTCCGGATCGGTGGAGAGCATCTCCAAGATCACGGGTGTGACCACACCCGAGTGCTGCGGCGGTGGGAACTGTCCGGAGGCCACGCGATGCAGCAATGCCATGGAGTTCTCGTCGGTGCCAAAAGGTGGGGTGCCCTCCATCGCGCTGTACAACGTGGCACCGAGCGAGAACACATCGGAGGCGAAGTCCGCCTCACCCCCTCGGGCAACTTCAGGCGCGAGGTATGCCGGCGTGCCGTGGATCATTCCGCGCGTCGTCAGGGTCGCGTCGCCCAATGCGTGCGCAATCCCAAAGTCGCTGATCAAGGCCTTACCGTCTTCGGCGATCAGAATGTTGCGCGGCTTCACATCCCGGTGAACGATTCCGACCGCATGGGCCGCTGTAAGCGCCGACGCGACCTCCGCACCTACCTGAGCGGCTTCACCTGGTTCGAGCGGTCCGGCCTCTTCGAGCACCGCTGCCAGCGTGATGGAGGGGATGAATTGCATGATCAGCCACAGCTGGCCCTCTTGCTCGACCACGTCGAAAACCGGTACTGCGTGCGGGTGACTCAGTCGCGCAGTGATTCGCGCCTCGCGCATCGCTCGTTGGTTGGCCAGTTCCGCTTCTCGAGCCGAGACTCCTGACTGGCGAGCCAGTTGTTTCAGTGCGACGCGGCGTTCCAGGCGCTCGTCCCAGGCTTGCCACACCACGCCCATGCCGCCGCTGCCCACGACGTGCTGCAGGCGGTATCGATCGCCGATGAGAGCCATTGGTTCACTCATTGCA
>JAJTCL010000055.1 GCA_021323255.1 Propionibacteriaceae bacterium
GCGGGGGCGGTTCAGCTCAAGGGGTTTCCGCGTCCGGTGATGTTGTTCGAGGCTTGCCGGATCTAGCGGGCGGTGATCATGGGCAATGATCACCTCGATTGCTCGTGCGCGGCAAGAACTTCGTCGATGACGCATCGCGCCTTGGCTGCCGCAATGGGGTTGATCTTGAATTGCCGGCGTAGGTGATCAGCGCCCTCCAGAGTGCCCAGCCGCGTCCCGGGCCCGAGGGAGCTCACGCCAGGAATACCCAGCGCGGTAACGTCACGACGTGACTCAACTCGTGCCTTACAGGAGTGTAAACGCGAGGCGTTCACCGTGAATCACTGTAACTCGCTGACCTTGCGGTATGACCGCATCAAACGTAATTTGACTAGGCCAAATGCTCGTCATACCTGGTGAAACGGCGAACCAAGGCTAATGATCGAAACGGCGGCTTTGAGCTTGGGAAGCTGATGTTCTGCCATTGAACTACATCCACCTGACAAGGCATTTTGTACGTCTATGCCTGCCGTCACACCTCCGTCGTTCCTCACGCTTTGGGGCGACGAAACTTCAGGCTAGCGCATGCCGGGCGCACCTAGCCGGAGCTGGTCACGCCCTGGCTCGCCGGGTCAGTTGGCGCGGGCGCCGAACCACCTTTCGATGTGGCTGAGCAGATCTGCCTGGTTTTCACCGACCCAGGCCACGTGGCCGTCCGGCCGCAGTAGCGCCGCGGGCGCGTCCAGCTCTTCGCTGCTGTCGACGACGTGGTCGATCCGGTCGGCCCACCCGGCGACCGACAGTTGGCCGGTCTGATCGAGCAGCAGCCCTCGACCGCCGTGCAGCAACTCGTAAAGGCGGCCCTGCTTCAAGGCGGTGTCCCGCAGCCGCCTGCCGAGCAGCTCATGCCCCGCGCCGAAGTCGTAGCGAACCCCGATCGCGGTGATCTTTTCGATCAGGTACCGGTTCACCTCCTCAAAGTCCATCAGCTCCGACACCAGCCGGCGCACTGCCTGCGGACCGGACTCGAGAGAAATGAGCTCCATCTGCGCACGGGTGTTGTCCAGTACGTCGACGGCCACCGGGCGCCGCTCGGTGTGGTAGCTGTCGAGCAGCCCCTCCGGGGCCCAGCCGTTGACCTCGGCGGCCAGTTTCCAGCCCAGGTTGAACGCGTCCTGGATGCCGAGGTTGAGCCCTTGCCCGCCGGTCGGCGGGTGGATGTGCGCCGCGTCGCCGGCCAGCAGCACTCGGCCAACCCGGTAGCGCTCGGCCAGCCGGGTGGCGTCGCCGAAGCGGGAGAGCCAGCGCGGCGAGTGCGCGCCGAAGTCGGTGCCGGCGACCTTCCGAAGCTGCTGCTTCAGCTCGTCCAGGGTCGGCGGGACGGTGCGGTCTTCTGCCACCCCGTCGGCGGGCGCGACGAGGCGGTACACACCGTCCCCGAGAGGTACGGCGCCGAAGCGCAGTTGGGTCTTGCGGACTTCGGCCACCACTGCGGCCACCGTCTCCGGCTGTTCGGTCAACTTCACCTCACCCAGCAGCGTGTCAACCCTGGTGGGCTCGCCGGGGAAACCGACGCCGAGCAGGTTGCGAACCGTGCTGCGGCCGCCGTCGCAGCCGAGGAGATAGCGCGACCGCAGCAGCGTGCCGTCGGCTAGCTCGGCGGTCACGCCCTGCTCGTCTTGGCTCAGCCCGACCAATTCGCAGCTGCGCCGGATCTCGGCCCCGAGTTCGGTCGCGTGCTCGGTCAGCAGCCGCTCGGTGATGGTCTGCGGAATGCCGAGGACGTACGGATGTGCGGTGTCCAGCCGGTCCGGCGCGGGTTTGCTGATGCCGGCGAAGAAACCGCCGAGGGGGTACTGCTGGCCGAGCGCGAGGAACCGCTCGAGCAGGCCGCGCTGGTCCATCACCTCAATGCTGCGCGCGTGCAGGCCAAGCGCGCGGACAATCCTTGTCGGCTCCGCCTCCTTCTCCAGCACGACCGCCTGCACACCGTGCAGACGCAACTCAATGGCCAGCATCATGCCGGTCGGACCGCCGCCGACCACGATCACCTCAATCATGAAATCCCTCATCGTCAGCAAGGTCGAATCTCAAGCGGCCCTGCCGATTGTCGGAGTTCTCGCCACAGTCGACGATTGTGCGGCACAACCCGGTCCTTGCCGCAAGCCCACCCATGCGCTATATGTTGGAACTGGCAAGGAGTGGTAACCCTCCTTGCCATCGTCGTCCCAGGCGATCACGGGGCCTGGTCACCGTCATTGCCGGCCGGAATTCACTGATCTGATGCCGATGGCCGGAGCACGCCGCATCGGCAGCTGGTTTGGCACCGGCCCGGATCGCGGCATGGCGCTGCTCTTCATCGCGGCGGGGCTAATCGGCCTGACCATCACCCTGTTGGCGTTCCGCAGCCGCGGCTACCGGGAACTGTCGAGCTACTACTCCGAGGCGCTAAGGCGTCGGCCGGGAGCGCCGACGAGTCACCGTCTGACGAACCGGCTACGGCATAGCGCAAGCGGGGATCATCTGCGGTCCGGGAAGGCCCCCGAAGTCACCCGGTGCTGGCCCTGAAAGGCTCGGCCAGCTCTCGATGCAGTTGTTGCGCCAGGACTAGCTTGGGAGGATGAACGAGCCCCTGCCCGAACCGAGAAATGTTGGCCCGATTGCCGGTGGTCACCTGCGTGCCTCCGACGCCGACCGTGAGCAGGTGGCGACGGTGCTGAGCACCGCGTACGCCGAAGGCAGGCTGACCCGCGAAGAGCACGACGAGCGCATCGACCGACTGATGGCGGCCAAGACCTTCGACGATCTCATCCCGATTACCCATGATCTTGTGGTCGTCGGCACCCCCGCCCCCATCGCCAGCCGGCAACCCAGCAGCCGCTTTAGGATCGACATCGCGGGACAGAGCCCTGAGTCGGACAAGATGATCGCCATTTTCGGCGGCGCCACCCGCACCGGGAAGTGGCGGGTACGAAAGAACATTCAGGCACTGGCTCTGTTCGGCGGAATTGATCTTGATTTGCGTGATGCGGTCTTCGAAGCGCCGGTGGTGGAAATCTCAGGCTTCTGGTGCTTCGGCGGGCTCGACATCAAGGTTCCCGAAGGAATCGAGGTACGCGACCAGACTGCGGGAATCTTCGGCGGCACCGATGTCAGCAATATCGGCGATCCGGCGCCGGGCGCACCGACCCTGGTCATCAAGGGCCTGTCATTGTTCGGCGGCGTATCGGTACATGGCCCGAAGCCGGACAAGCGGCGGAAATGAACAGCAGCGGCAATCCCGGTACGCGTAGGCGTCGCCTGAGCCGTCCTTCGCAGGTCGGCACGTAGCCTGAACCTGTTATGGAAGAACTGTTCGCGCCGCCGGCGTACGAGTGGAAGCGGCTGTCGCCGAAATACCGCTCGATGCAAATGCTGACCAACATGGTCATTCCGCCGGCCCTCTTGACGATCGCAGCGGTGATTGTGGGAGTGACTTCCGGCAAATGGTGGATTTCGGGTCTGATCTGGGCGGTGGCGGTAGTGATCGTGATAATCAGTCCCCCCCTCGTCACGCGTAGCTGGCGCTCCTGGGGCTACGTGGAGCGGGAAGATGATCTCTACATCACCCACGGCATCATGTCCCGGAGCCTGATCGCGGTGCCGTACGGCCGAATGCAGTTGGTCGAGGTCGAGTCCGGTCCCTTGGAACGCGCTTTCGGGCTCGCCTCAGTCAGCTTGAAGACAGCCAGCCCCGAAACAGGCGCCCGGATTCCGGGCCTCACCCCGGAGGAGGCAACGCGGCTGCGAGATCGGCTGACCGAACTCGGCGAAGCTCACGCCTCAGGACTATGACCGCCTCGCAGCCGCCTCAGCAGACCTCGCCAGCTGAGCAAATGGTGAGCACCACACCAGAGGTGCCACCTCCGGCTGCCGCCCAGCTCAAGCCGACAGAACGACCCCATCCCTTGACCCCCCTCGTCCGTGGCTGGTTGATCCTGGTGGCAATCGCCATCGGCTGGGGCCGAGAGATCGTCACGAGCGCCAGGGGAGATCAGTTCGAACCCGGCGGCTTGGCCTGGTTCCTCCCTGTCATTGGCGTCGTTGTGCTGCTGGCCGCAATTGCCGGCCTGGTTACCTGGTACTTCACCCGTTTTGTGATCGACGACGAGGAACTGCGCGTCGAGACCGGCGCGATCTTCAAGAAATCAACGAAGATCCCGTTCGAGCGGCTCCAGTCGGTCGACATCATCCAACCGCTGGCCGCCCGGATGGTCGGGCTTGCCGAGCTGCGCCTCGACGCTGGAAACAGCACCACCAAACTTCGTTACCTCAGCCGCGGCAAGGCATCTCGATTGCGCGACTATCTGCTCACCCGGGCCCACGGCCAGCAGGCCAGCATCCGCGATCTTGATCAGGAAGCAGCGGCCAGCATCTTCACCGACCTGGGGGTAGCCGATCAGCCACTGGTTAAAGTCCCGCCGCAGCGGCTGATCGTCAGCTTCTTGCTGTCAACAGAATGGTTGGTGCCGGCAGCCATTACGATCATCATCGTCGTTGTGACCGCCGCCCTCGCGGCGCTTCCGTACGCCCTGGGCGGCTTGATTCCGCTGCTGATCGGCATGCTGACGCTGGTCTGGCGGCGGCTGATCGGCATGTTCAACTTCACCTTGGCCGAGTCTCCGCGTGGGCTCCGGGTCACCCGCGGCTTGACCAATCTGTCAAGCCAATCAGTGCCAATTGATCGCATCCAAGGTGTCAAGGTCGGCCAGCCGCTGCTCTGGAAGCCCCTGGACTGGTACCGGATGGACGTCGATATCCTCGGCTACGGCCACGAGGACGGCGACAACAATGAGTCGAACGCCTCGAGCGTGCTGCTTCCGGTCGCCACCCGCGACGAAGTTGCGCTTGCCATCGGACGGGTGTTGCCAGGTTTCGATCTTGATGCCATCCGGATGCAACCCTCTCCGACGCGCGCCCGTTGGCTGCGGTGGTTCGACTTCTGGACTCTCCGTTATGGCTGGGACGAACGCACCTTGATCACCGAACACGGCTGGCTCACTCACGTACGCGACGTTGTGCCACATGCCAAGACGCAGTCGCTACGCATTGAGCAGGGCCCGCTGCAGCGGCTGCTCCGGCTGGCCGACGTGCACATCCACACACCAAAGGGTCCGGTGAACGCCGTAGCGCATCAACTCGATGAGCAGGCTGCGCGGGAGCTGGCGTTGAGCCAGCTGGATCGGGCGCGGGCCGCTCGCGCCGCCGAGCGCCAGCATCGAAAGGTCGAGGCGGTGCGCACTGATGATCATGAGGGGGAATCCGAGCTGCTAGCAGCTTTCGGTATCGGCCGCGACCAACTACTCGGTTCCGGAGGCGAGAGCGAGGTCTTCGCGATTGATCATGATCGGGTGCTGCGCCTCTATCGAAACGGCCATGAGGCGCCCCGCCAGACGGCCGCACAGCTGCAGGTCCTCTATCAAAGCTGGCGTGGCAGCGACGTCGGTGTGGAGCTGCCGCTGATCATCGAGATGGGTGAGCGCAACGGACGGTTGTTCACCGTGGATCGGCGGTTCTCGGGTCGGAACTTTTCGGGTTGGTTGCAACATGCCGACATGACCCAGCGCCGCCCGGCGCTGCTCAGCTTTCTTGATGCCACCGAACGAGTGCAACACCTGCCAAGTCCAGTGCCCGGATTCGCCCGGCTCATCGGGGACGGGGCGCCACGGCAATTCGGCGCGCTTACTGAGCTTCTCTCGAACATGCTCGCAGGGCCCACACAGAGCAGCCGAGATCAGCTGGAACGCGACGTTCCCGACGTAGCCACGGTCTGGAACCAGCTGCAGAGCGACCTGGCGCAGCGGGCCGTAACACCAGCACTGGTACATGGTGACGTCTGTCCGCCCAACGCATACCTCAGTCAAGGCGTGCAGGGCCCGGTTGTCACCGGAATCGCGGACTTCAGCCCGCACACGGTGCACGCCGACCCCTTGATGGACGTTGCTGGTGCATTGATCTTCCTCGAGCTCGAGCCGTATGCCGACGCAGCCGCAGATGCGGCCTGGCTGGAGGCGGTTGCCGTGGCACGGCACGGGCGTGAGATCGTCCGCTGGATCGATGTGTACCGCCGCTTTTACGGCTTCTACTTCTCCAACGCGTACGAATTCGACCCCACGCTCTATGCATGGTGTCTCCGCCAGCTAGGCCGCTCCGGCGGATTTCAATAACGGGGTTAGGGAGTCAGGCTCTCCCCCCGGAGGCCCGAAATCGCTAGGCTCGCCAGCATGAGCGAAGAAACGGTACGAAGCAAGCCCGTGCTCGGCATCGACATCGGCGGCAGCGGCATCAAAGGAGCGCCCGTCGATCTTGCGACGGGCGAATTCACTACGAAGCGACTTCGCATCACTACGCCTCAGAAATCGACACCGAAGAACGTGGCAGCGGTGGTCGCCGAAATCGTTGAAGCGTTCGCCGACGTCATCGGTGACGGGCCGCTCGGCGTCACCATTCCTGCTGTTGTGACACATGGCAAGACTCGATCTGCTGCAAATATCGACAAGTCATGGATCGATGCCGAGGCCGAGAAGATCTTCGAAGATCGCCTCGATCGCGACATTCTGCTGGTCAACGACGCCGACGCGGCCGGGATCGCCGAGGTGCATTATGGCGCAGCCAAAGGCCATCCAGGCCTGGTGCTGATGGCGACGCTCGGCACAGGCATCGGCACCGCGATCGTCTACCGTGGCGTCCTCATCCCCAACTCAGAGCTGGGCCATATCGAGATCGACGGCCAGGACGCCGAGAAACGTGCCGCCGCCAGCGTCAAAGAGAGGGAAGGCCTCTCCTATAAGGAGTACATTCCACGGCTCCAGAAGTACCTGGAGCGACTCGAGGCCTTGTTGTGGCCGGACCTGATCGTGATTGGCGGCGGCATCAGCAAGAACTCAGAGAAGTTCATTCCAAAGCTCAAGCTCAATGCCGAGGTCGTGCCGGCCAAGCTGCTGAACACCGCTGGCATCGTCGGTGCAGCGTGGCTGGCTGCCGACCGCCAGGTCCACCCCGACGCGCTCCGGTAAGCAGCCCCTCGGACGATTGCGGGAGCGAACGTGCACGTTCGCTCCTTGCACCCCACACACATTGCAACGTGTGTATCGCGTCAGGAACGCACGTGCACGTTCGTTTCATCCACCGACGGCTACATCCGTTCCAGGGGTTCGATTCCGAGCATGGTGAGCCCAGCGGCGAGCACCCGCTTGGTGGCGGAGCAGAGCGCCAGCCGCGAATCCCGAACAGCACCTGAGGACTGTAGTACCGGACACTGCTCGTAGAAGATGGCCAACGCACCTGATAGCTCATAGAGGTAGTTGCACAGCCGGTGCGGCTGAAGTGTCCGTACCACCTCGTCAACGACATCACCGAATCGGATGAGCAGCAGGGCCAGCGTCTGCTCAGCCGCCTCCTCCAGCACCAGCACTTTCGATTGCTCGCCATAACCTCGAGCCGCAGCCTTCCGCAGCACCTGGGTCACCCGGGCGTGCGCGTACTGCAGATACGGCCCGGTGTTGCCCGTGGTCTGCACCATCCGACTGACGTCGAAGACGTAGTCCTTGTTCAGTCCGTTGGACAAGTCCGCGTACTTGATCGCGGCGAGGGCGACCGGCGGCGCAGCCTGCTCCTCTGCCGCGTCCAGCAACGTATTGAGGTTCACCGCTGTGCCCTCGCGGGTCTTGAACGGCTTGCCATCGGTACCCAGGACGGTGCCGAAGGCAACATGTTCGGTCGTCACCTCGTCAGGCAAGAAGCCCGCTTTACGCGCCACGGCGAACAAGAGATCAAAGTGATCAGACTGCCGCGCGTCCACGACGTAGATGATCCGGTTCGCGTGCAGGTCACGTACCCGCCGTCGGATGGCTGCCAGATCGGTTGCTGCATAGCCGAAGCCCCCGTCGCGCTTGCGTACGATCATGGGGGCCGCGAAGCCGTCGACAAAGACGCACAACGCCCCGTCGTCGATGACTGCGGTACCGTTGCGCTCCAACTCAGCGACCAGTGGGCCAAGCTCGTCGTTGTATGTCGATTCCCCAGCAAGATCATCATCGGTGAGTAGCACGCCCATTCGCCGATATGCCGCATTGAATCCGGCAAGGGAGATGTTGATCAACTGGTGCCAGATGTCGCGGGTTAGCTCGTCACCGGACTGCAGAGCGACAACACGACTCCTGGCACGATCGGCGAACTCCTTCTCTGCCCGAAAGTGTGCGCTGGCCCGGGCGTAAAGCTCTTCGGCTTCCGGCAGCGTCAGGCTGGAAGCGTCGATGCCTTCGTCGAGGATCTGCTCAACCAGCATCCCGAACTGGGTGCCCCAGTCCCCTATGTGATTCTGCGCGATCACCTGATGACCCACGCCGCCGATCACGCGACGCAGGCAGTCACCGATCACCGTCGAGCGCAAGTGCCCGACGTGCATCTGTTTTGCCACATTGGGCGCGGAGTAGTCGATCACGACAACCGCAGGTTTCGAGACCTGGGACACGCCTGCGTGCGGGTCGGCGAGCTGGTCGGTTACCGCCTGAGCCAGCACTTCAGTTCGTAGTCGGAAGTTGATGAAGCCGGGACCGGCGATCTCGGGCGGCTCGCACAGGTCGGCAATGTCCAACCTGGCCACGATGTCTGCAGCGACCTCACGCGGTGACTTGCGTTCACTGTTGGCCAGGCGCAGCGCCACGTTCGACTGGTAATGGCCGAACTGCGGTTTTGTGGCAGGCCGGAGCTCCGGCTCAATGCCGGCGACGGCTTTGATCCGGGCACTCAACAGCGAGGAAGGTGAGGACACAAGGGGGAGCCTATTTCACTGGGCTGCAATGGCTCTCGACTGACAACATGGAGGGTTCACATTCATTGTTCGGGCGCCTTCGGCGACTCTTGCCAGCGATAGATCTGTCCGTCGCGCAACTCGACTGCGCCGGGCCTCACTGGCGGCGACGCGAGCTGCAGCCGCTCAAGGACCCTGGTACGGCCGCGTAGCCGGGTGCCGTCTGCCGCGCTCCAGTGAACGTACGGATGCAACATCACGCGCAACCGCTCCCAGTCGCGCTGCAGTATCGACTCATACGCAGCCTGCGCCACATCGTCCACCTCGCCAGGATGGCATCGCTCATGGACCCGGCTGGCAGTGCGGGCACCAGAAGCTGCGCCGCTCCTCGCCTCGCGGTCCGAACTCCTCGGTGCGGATGGGTGTGCCGCAGCGCCGGCAGGGCTGTCCCGACCGTTCGTAGACGTAGCTACGCCGGCCTGGTCGCAGATCTCCGGTAGTTGACTGCTCAGGACGCCAGCGGTTTGCCTGGAGCAACAGCTGGGCCCTCTCGACAATGCGCCGAAGGTTGCGGACGTGCTGGACTGGCGTACGCGGATGAACGCCATGAAGGAAGAGCAGCTCAGCGCGATAGAACGTGCCAAGACCAGCCAGGTTCCGTTGGTCCAGTAACGCCTCACCAAGCGAACGGTCGGGCTGAGCGGCGATCCGCCTGACAGCCTCGTCGAGGTTCCAGTCGGGTCCCAGCAGGTCAGGACCGAGATGCCCGACGACTGTGTCCTCCGCCGCAGTCGGGAGCAGCTCGATGACAGGAAGCCGGTAGCCCACGGCATCATGATCACTCGTGGCTAGCACGGCGCGGACTTCGAACCCGGGTCCACCGCTCCAGCGCCGGCCACGAGGGTAGATCCTCCAGGCGCCGTCCATTCTGAAGTGGGTGTGCAGCGTGAGGCCGTTGCTGAAGCGGAAGAGCTGGTGCTTGCCCCGCGAGATCACCTCGCGCACCCCGACACCGGTCAGATCAGTGGCTGCCAGGGAGGGCACCCGAAACTCGGATCTGGTCAGCGCCCGGCCAGCAAGCACCTCGTTCAGCCGCTGGCATGCTCGCCAGACGGTGTCTCCCTCGGGCACGGGCTCATTGTGCCGTGCCGTTGGAAGCAGCTCGCGCTCGTTCGCACGCGCGCGGTGAGGCGCACTCCCTTAGGCGTAGTTGAGTTCCTGCAGCGGTGCGGAGGAGGCAGCGGATGCGCTTTCGTCCGGGAGGACGACGAACAAGACGGCTGCCGAGGCGCGACACGCTGCGAGCGATGCGAGCGATCAAACAGCAGAGAGCCCATACCCTTGGGACGTGCCATCGCCGGAGCCAGGTGAATCGAGAAAGCGATGGCTGTTGCGATGGTCTTGGTTCATGGCCGGCCTGGGGATGGCCGGCCTCGCGGCAGTGGTGGGCTCGGTCAGGTTTGTCCGCGCAAGAGCGGCAGGCCACATCTATACCGAGGCCGACGTGCCGGCCGCCCCGGTGGCTCTGGTGCTGGGAGCAAAGGTCTTTCCCGACGGCACACCATCACCGTTCCTGACCGCCCGCCTTGATCTTGCCAAACGGCTCTACGATGCCGGCCGGGTGGAAGCGATCATCGTGTCCGGGGACAACAATGCTCCTGAGTACGACGAGCCGGCCGCCATGCGGGAGTACTTGATGAATGCTGGTGTACCGGAATCGAAGCTGATCATTGACACCGCGGGTTTCGATACTTACGAGTCCTGTGTCCGCGCGACACAAGTCTTCAAGATTTCCCGGTTGATCATGGTCACCCAGAGCTACCACCTGCCACGTGCAGTTGCCACCTGTCGGGCACTGGGTGTCGACGCGATGGGCGTTGGGGACGATTTGGCTCGCCAGCACTCGAGATCTTGGCGGCGAGGCGTCGTCCGTGATCAACTCGCGTGTCTCAAGACAGTGATTGATCTCCGTGCGCGTCCAGGTCCGATGCCGGAGTCAACGATCACAGCCGTCGAGACCACCTCTCGATAAACCAACATGGGAGCGGCCCTCAACGCTGGACCAACAGACCAATTCTGGCGCGAAAGAAACTCCCCCGTCGACGAAAGGTTTGCAGCCAAAAGCACGGGCAGTGAACCTTCTTGATCACTACCCCGTAGAAATTCAGTACATACCCAAATCGTAATGAATTCGTTTGATTAGGTCCCGCAAAAATGTGAAACGCTTATCAGAATCTCAAAAGATTTCCCCCTCAAACCGTCACTTGTGGTCTTCGTCGACGTCAAATGTCCGATCAGGTTGGAGTGAGCGATGGCGCGGTTCTTAGCAGGTGTTATGAAGTTCCGCCTACTGATTTTGGCGGCCGCCATAGGCATCCTGGCCATGTACGCGGAGATCCAGACCGAGGCGCTCGGCCTCTCAGCTGAAGAAGTCGAGCAGTTGATCACTGTGCCTCTGGAACAGGACCTGCTCAACGGGGTCGAGGGTGTGGACCTGATTCGATCAGAATCGTTGCCTGGGCTGTCCTCGATCGTGATGGTCTTCGAGCCCGGCACCGACATCTACCGGGGCCGTCAGCTGATTGAAGAGCGCCTCACACAGGCTCACGCGCTTCCCAACGTGTCGAAGCCGCCGACGCTGCTGCAGCCGCTGTCCTCGGCCAACCGGGTGGTCATGATCGGCATGAACACCACGGAGTTGACCCCGATCGAGCAGTCGGTCATTGCGCGCTGGACGGTACGCCCGCGGCTGATGGGAGTGCCGGGCGTTGCCAACGTTTCGATCTGGGGCCTGCGTGATCAACAACTCCAGGTGCAGGTCGACCCTCAGGTCTTGCGTGCTCGTAATGTGACGCTGAACCAGGTGGTCAGCACAGCCGGAAACGCACAGGTCGTCTCACAGCTCAGCTTCTTGGAAGCCTCAACCCCTGGCGCCGGCGGATTCATTGAGACGCCGCAGCAGCGCCTCCAGGTAAGGCATTTGTTGGAGAAACTGACCGATCCTGCCGAGGTGGCCAAGGTTCCGGTGGAGGGCGCCGCGAATCTCACGCTCGGTGACGTCGCACAGGTCAAGGTCGATCACCAGCCGCTGATTGGGGATGCGGTCGTCAACGGCGGACCCGGATTGATCATGGTCGTGGAGAAGTTCCCCGGAGCCAACACGGCCGACGTCACCAAAGGCGTTCAGGATGCTCTCGAGGGGCTTCGCCCCGGGCTCACTGGGATCAAGATTGACACGTCGTGGTTCGCACCATCCGATTACCTAGAGGCGGCGGCAGACAATCTGGGCCTCGCGATTGCCTTCGGCGCTGGGCTCTTGCTCCTCACGCTGCTGGCGCTTCGCTTCCACTGGCGCGCGGTGATCGTCGGCGTGATCACGGTGCCAGTCTCTGTGATCAGCGCCGCTTTGGTACTCCATCTCCTCGGTTATGGGCTCAACGCTCTGGTTATCGCTGGGCTCGCAGCCGCCGTCGCAATCGCGGTAGACGAGGCGGTGGCACCACAAGCTGCGGTGTTGGGTCGGCTGCGGGATCGGAGCGCCAGCCCGGATGCGGAGCCGACCTGGGTGGCCATTCAGCAGGCTCTGGCAACGGTGCGCCGGCCGCTGATCTATGCCGGCATCATCGCCTTGCTCGCGATTCTTCCGATGGCTGTACTCGAAGGCAGGCCCGGAGCATTCTTCAGCCCTATGGTTGTGGCATACGCCGCGGCGGTCGTGGCCGCCTTGATCGTTGGCATGACCGTGGGTCCGGCGTTGAACAGCCTGCTGTTCGCTCGCTGGCAACCAAAAGCCGGCTCAGCATCCGGACCTGTGGCGTGGCTCGGTGCACGCTACCGCAGCGGTCTGCAAAAGTTCTCCCGCAGCCTACGTCCGGCCTTGTTCGTTGCCGCGGCGTGCGGCCTGGTCGCCGCCGTGATCTTGCCATTCCTCAACACCGCCCTGACACCCACCTTCCAAGACCGGAACGTGGTGGTCAAGCTGCAGGGCGCCCCGGACGCTTCAGCTCCGGCGATTACCCAGCGGGCTACCGAGATAGGCAACTCGCTGCAGGCTCTGCCGGGAGTCTCCGGGGTCGGCACGACGATCGGCCGGGCGATAACAGGCGATCGAGTGGTCAACGTCAACTCCGGTGACATTTGGGTCGCCATCGCCGGCGATGCCGACTACGACGCAACGGTGGCCTCGATCAAGGACACGGTTCGCGACGTGCCGGGTATGACGGCCGAGGTCGTACCCTTCTCCACCCAGGAAATGCGGGAGGTCGGGAGTCTGGAGACAGGCACCAACACCGTCACCGGTAGCGGACTGGACGTCCTGACGGGCCTGAACACCCCCGTTGCCGTCCGCGTCTACGGCGAGGAACCGCAGGTCCTTGCGGCCGAGGCCGCGAAGGTGCAGCAGCTGATGAGCACCATCGACGGGGTTGTCAATCCGCGCGTCGAAGGCGCTCTCAGCCAGCCGACCATCGAGATCGAGGTCGACCTGGACAAGGCCCAGCAGGTGGGCATTACGCCCGGTGCCGTACGTCGCGCCGAGGCCACATTGCTCCAGGGTATTCAGGTGGGCAGTGTCTTCGAGGATCAGAAGGTTTTCGATGTCATCGTCCTGGGAACGCCTGCCACGCGAAGCAGCGTAGCGGCCGTCCAGTCCCTGCTCATCGATCGGCCAGGCGGCAGCCACGTGCGGTTAGGCGACGTCGCCGAGGTAAGGATTGCGCAGACGCCGACGACCATTCACCGCGAGGCCGTTTCGCGGCACCTGGATGTCGTAGCTGATCTTGACGGTCGAAGCGTCGGAGCAGTTGCGGCGGACCTCGAGCAGCAGCTCGCCGACACGAGCTTCCCGCTGCAGTACCACGCGGAGGTGATCGCCAACTCCACCGCCGACGAAATCCAGATCGGACGTGTGATCGGGTTCGGCATCGCCGCCATCATCGCCGCCTTCCTGCTGTTCCAGGCAGCATTCAACAGCTGGCGGCTGGCACTGGTGGCCACGGCGGCGCTGCCGCTGTCGCTCACCGGCGGCCTGCTTACCGGCGTCATCGGCGGACGCACGTTCGGCTTGGGCGCGCTGCTCGGGATGCTTGCACTTCTCGGCCTGGCAGCTCGCTACATCGCCATGATGTTGACCACGATCCAGGGTCCCGATGGTAGGCGCAGGAGTGAAGATGACGCTGCGACCGTGCACGGCAGGGCGGGGGAATCCTTCGGCCCCTTGTTGACCAGCGCCGCCGCGCTGGCAGCGGTCGCGCTGCCGTTCGTGGTGCTCGGCCCGCGTCCCGGACTGGAGATTCT